>NZ_JAWOUB010000002.1:0-252212 GCF_033339195.1 Vibrio sp. 811 | reverse complement strand
TTCTGGTTCTGGTTCTGGTTCTGGTTCTGGTTCTGGTTCTGGTTCTGGTTCTGGTTCTGGTTCTGGTTCTGGTTCTGCTGGCAATTGTTCGTTCTCTTCTAATAACGAATTGTGCGCAATCTTAAGTTGTTTAAGCTCTTGTTCTAAAAGTGTTTTTTCAGCTTTAACTAGTTTAAGTTCTTCGATAGCCTCTATGATGCTCTCATCTTTTGTGGTAGATAGCTTAGTTGCTTCGTTGAGCTGTTGCTTGATATCAGTGAGTGATTTCTCAAGAGCTACTTTGTCAGAAATCAAAGTATTGACTTGTTGAGTGAATACTGAAGGTGGAACTGAATTTGTATCACGGTACTTTTTATTGGTCAGGATATAGGTTGTCATTACGGCAACCAATACCACTAAACCACAGATAATATATGTAGTAAGCATTGTTTGGTTCACATCTTTTGGTCAGATTCAACTAGTGAAACTAGCTTTCACGGAGAGCATTCGAATAGTTATAGGAAGGCCTGAAAAATTAGGCATTTCCCGCCTTTTAAATATTGCTCTTCTTGCTTGCTTCGTGCCACTTAGCCATTGAAGGTATAGCTTTGAGTAGGATTGTAGAACATCTTGATATATTTGAATATATCAAGACAAGGTTTAGCTACTGATTCGAATGCTTTCTCTTTCTTTTAATTGTTGAAGCCGCTCTTTATAACAGCATTATCATGGCAGTTTCTCCATCAACTTATGCTTGGTTTAATTTCCAAGGTTTCGAACAACTCCCTACATTTTGACTACCCTAATCTGAATGTAAGTACACGATTTGGCCTGGTTATCTTTCCAGTAAACTATGATGACAGCGGATGAAGCCAAGTTGTGGTCATTCGCAGTGACATCGATCAATCAACTATAATTAGTGAGCAAAAATTTATTGAGCACTGTATTTACCTACCCCAGTCATGCAAGCTTCCATCAGATGAAATCCAAAGGCCATCACCAAGATATGCAGCTCCTCCGCCACCATTTGAACAAGCATGGTATATGTCCATCATTTCATTTCTAGAATGTTTTCTTTCAATAGCTTGACTTTTCAGTTCTTCCGTTCTTTTATCAGACCGCCCTTGAGGCACAAAATAGCGAGTTAGGTCATTCTCATTACTCAAAAAGCTATTTGAAAAACGGTATAAACCTTCGAGCAAATTGAAAGTAGTGTGAGCTAATGAATGTCTTACCACTTTTCCTTCAGTAAATGATCTATCGTATAAGCTATAAGGTTTAATTTCCTCATTTCCAACTCGTGGGACAATTTGTAGATCAACGCCATTTTTTCGAAAAAACATATATGCGATGCTAGTTGCGTTTAGATGTGCCAAAACCGTCCTATAGATTCGTTGACGAGACTTTATCTGAATCCAGCCACGATTTTGTTTAAGATCTTGTATAAGGATTCCCGGGGTAGATAGGCCGTAAGTTAATGGGCACCCCTTAGGTAAAATTATTTCGCCTTTAGGGTTGAATGTACATTCAGTTTGCTTACATTCAATTCGTCCTTTGCAATCCCAATTTAAATATTTAGTGTGGAGAACTCTCGCTAACCTCAACTTTCCATCAGCTCGCCTTACCACAACTTCATCGTTGGGCTTAACATCCGTTCTAAAACACTGAACGGGAAACTCTTTATCAGACTCAGGAAAAGATACAAATGCAATGATATAACTCATATTTACACCGAACATTAAGATCTATAAAGGTGTTATTCCTAACCCGTATTGAGGAATGCTCAACGATATTTCTCTCCTAAAATACGGATGTATCTACAAGAAACCCAATGCAGAGCTAGAAACGCCAATTGTTGGGAGTTTTCTTGCACATTTACTGAAAAGCAGCACAGTTGAAGCCTTGCAACATTACTCCTGTTTCTGGATTAATTTTGCGGTTCTTAATTTTGTTCTGTTTAACAAACGACGAATATTCTTGGTCAACTCTAGATAATGGTTTTCCAAACAACACGCGCGTGTTACCTCCATTGGTTGAGATAACTTTATGTCCCCAAACAGGGTCTTCTTCTAAGAGCACGTTGTCTTTGATTTCTGTTACTTGATATTCAACAGTAACGTTTCTGTTTTTGTTTATGACATAAACGCTATCGCCAACTTGAATTTTACTGAAATCGTCCCACCCATGTTGAGAGCTTTCCAAGTCAAAGAAAGCACTAGTACCATAGATCTTCGCATGACGTCGATCAGAGATATTAGAAACTAAATACTTAGACATCTTTCCTCCACTACGTATATCGTTACCTTGAACACCTCAATATGAGGACTATTCATGTGTTCGATAATTAACCATTGAACTCATTTGTTAGGCCGTTAAAAGAATGCTGGTATTGTAAGGTTTGAGCGTACTTCATTGATAGATAAGTCGATTCCAATTTTTACATTTTACCTCGAACTAACGAACGAAAAAAGTAACTCTTAAATTTCTGATTTCTAAGCATCAATTCTATGAGTTTCGACAACTGTGATTTCTAAAAGCAGAGCTAGTCAAGGGGGGAGGCGAGAGCAGTGTAATGCTCAAGTTACTGCAAAAGACTTTAAATCGTAAATATGCCAAGCGTTATGATTCAATTTTGAGGGCGTTGTTAATTCTATTTTGACTGAAAATATCCTTGAATAGTACAAAAACCGAAAAGTAGTGTAATTATCCCACTGATAAATGGTAAGGCGTAGAATACTCAGAAGGGCTTCTCGAACCGGAGATTGGAAGCTATCCAACATATCGACTGAGTGTTTAGCTAAAATTAGAGTTACAACAGCGAATATTACTGTCACAGCAAAACTTATTTGCCAAAACTGCTTGCTGATATCAACAAGCTCGCTCATTGTTTGCTCTATCAAAGATACTATTAACTATGAGTTAAGGAGTGTTCAACGCTACAGTCTAACCTAAGTCATAACGCTAAAATTGACCTATAAGGAAGAACCAGAAGCGTTGTAAGCACTCTTTAGCGTTCTATGAACTTTGTGTTTTCAATTGGTGGTAATAAATGTAAGCGAGCCCTAAAGGTGCAACAAAAATAGCAGCTGCCCAGCAAAGAACCATCGTGAAAGCTTTTACAGTAAGCATCAATACTGCATTAACAAAGAAGACGTTGTTGCCCATCACAAACTCTACGATTCTTTCGTACACAAACCTAGAGTAAGGGTACAACAGAGTATTAACAGTAAATACCGCTATTGTTGCGATGCTTAGATCCTGCCCATTCTTCGTTGCTGCACTGAAAAAAACAACAGCAATCAACGCTCCGAAAATGTATTGTCTAACCAAGTACGACGTTTTTAGACCGCCAAAAGTACATTTTACAAATTCCTTCATTATTTCCTCAGCTTCCATGAAATAGTTGGATTAATCTTATATCGCGCTATCTAAAACACGCTTAGTAAATTTTCTTCAAACCGGAGTCCACGCAAGTCATAGTGGTCACATAAGCGTTTAAAAGATTCAGTGGCATACAGTCTTTGGCAACCTTCAAGTCGTGATTTAAATAGATATCGCGTCTCGATATCAGATTCTTCGAAATAAAGTGTTTCGTAACCATCTTCGATGCCATCAAGATATTTCTTCACGCAAACAGATTCGTCTTCTTGGCCAAAGGAGAGGCAGTTAAAGACATAAACTTGTTCCTCTCCGACAGTTACCAATAGAAACTCACCTTCATTTTCTAAGATGGGTTTTAATATTTCGTAAGCACGATGGGACAGTACTAGGTATGTCATAGACCACAGCGACACATCAGGGATGTCAGCGTTGGTTCCTAAAACGTCATCGAATGAGGCGGATACATTTTTCCAAATATCTAGTAATGACGTGTTCTGAGAGCGCTGGCGGTGTATGGTCATTAGATGTTGTTTACCTATGGCACCGAAGAGTTCCGTTGGACCTAATTGCAAAGCCTTGTAATCATGCGGCATCTCTTTCAATTGGTAGACGTTCATTATTCACCATTCCAGTTCGGGTTTTTGCTAGAAATCATACCTTCGGGGTAAGTAGAAGTTTTTAATTTAATTTTGATATTACGAAGACGGTTAATGAACACATCTTTTTTAAGAGAGTCATTGCTTAAATTTGTAACTATCCATGTTTCATAGTTATAGCGATGAACTTTTTTATGTGCTTCAGCATCTGGAGAACTCCAGTGTCCCTTGTCTTTCACATTTCGAGGCAACCAAACACCATTGGATGGGTCATTGATTCCAAGACCAAACGTATGAAGGTTGAGTCTTGCAAGCATCATTTCCATTTTTCGGAATTGCCCAGTTCCCATAATAATATGGTGAGGATCATGTCGTTTAGTTGGCTTGATTTCACCGATACTGGTTAGGTTTCTTGCCAAAACACGGGTAGGGTGATGAGGTTCATCCATTAAATCGTCTGGCGAAGTAGCTGCGCTTCGATCTTGATATTCTGTAAGTTGTTTTTGTAATGATACCTGTGCGCTTAAGCTACGTCTCAAAGTTTTGAGGTGTTTCAAATCCTCTTGAGATGCTTTTAAAGATTTAGGGTCGCTCTCATCCAAACTTTGATTATAAAGTTTAATAGCCGAAACCTCATATCGGTGTACAGCTAGTTCAAGTGCCGTTGGGTTTTTGGGACGTAGTGGTATAGAAAGTGGTTTGCCTCTAGGTTGCACAACATAATCTCCATTTACGATTGTGCGCTTACCATATGCACAACTACAGATAGCTTCAACGCGAATTAATTGATATTGAAATTAGCTCTCAAAAATGTCCTTGGTTGTTTATAACTCTATAGATGGCAGCTACTTGTGAGTGCATTAAGTTCTTTGAGAGCACACCTAAAGAAGCGAGTGCACATTACTCATTCAACATAATTGAAAGTTTTGAAAAATTGATTATGTTTTATATGGTCGGGTGTGCATACATCTATTACTTTAATGGTTGATTTGTCAATAATGTTGTGGGGCTTCTATGTCTGGAAAATTTGAACTTTATAAAGATACGGCGGGAGAATATCGCTTTCGTTTAAAAGCAGGAAATGGACAAAATATCTTAGCTAGTGAGGGCTACACAACAAAATCAAGTTGTGAAAATGGCATTGATTCAGTGAAAAAAAATGCGCCTGACGATTCAAAATATGAAAGGAAACAAACTGTAGCTGGGAAATACATGTTCAACCTAAAAGCTGGTAACCATCAAGTGATAGGTACAAGCCAATCTTATGAAAGCGCAGCGTCGAGAGATAACGGTATTGAATCGGTAAAAACCAACGCACCAAACGCACCAATTGAAGACCTTACACAATAATTCTTTAATTAGTCGTTCGCGATGAGTTCCTTTTAATTATGTGAAAAGGGTATTCGTTACGAATTTTTCAGTCTATTGTGACAGCATGAGACTTCGCGACTCACTGTTGCAACATCTAAATTATCTTATAACCGCCCATTGTGGCGGTTTTTTTATGTCCAAAATAGAGTGTTCTAATGTTGAAATTTTTCTCGTCCCAAGCGGTATCGACGCGCATAAATGCAGTTTTGTTTCGGGGTGAAATGACAAAGGAGCAGTCATTGGGTTGTGAGCGCTATATGCTTGCTTACTTTTTACTGCGCTCTAAACGAATGCGTATTCCACTGAGTTACTTAGCCTACTCACTAGCTACTGTGTATCACGAAACCGCATACAACATGCAGCCTGTCGAGGAGTATGGTAAAGGCGTTGGCCATGAGTATGGGATACCAGATCCAATAACAGGGCAAGCCTATTACGGGCGAGGTGATGTTCAGGTCACATGGAAATACAACTACGAACGTTTAAGCCGGTTGCTATTTAACATTTATACGTTAGAGCTGGGTGTCGACTTGGTGAATAACCCTAACTTACTGCTTACTCCAATCTACTCTGCACAAGCGACTTTAATTGGCATGGCCACCGGCTTGTTTACCGGCTCAAAGTATTCAGATTATTTAGACCAAGAAATTCCCGATTATGTAAACGCTCGTCGAATCATCAACGGAACTGACAGAGCCGAAACTATTGCCGGATACGCACACGATTTTGAGCGTGCCCTAAAACTCGCTTTTGGATTTTCACTGGATAGAACAACGGTAAGAAATGGTGCTCGCGGCGTGGATGTGCGAGAGCTACAACTAAACCTTGGCTTAAATGCTGACGGCATTTTCGGTAATGGTACCGAAGCAAGCGTTAAAGCGTTTCAAAACAAGTACGGCCTTTCCAATGATGGAATTGTCGGTAAAAACACATGGAAGAAAATTGAATCAGTATTTTATTGGGGCGAAGAATGAAAACTTTAGCAGTGGTTGTGTTTGTACTACTCATCAATGGTTGCACATTGGTAGCCTATGTCGAGAACGGGGCAGTAAGTGGCTCACAGTGCAAGAACACGGTAAAAATTGACGATAGTGGTTTGCGAGCTGTCAGTATGTGCTCGGGAGACAGTGAAGAGAAATGAGAGCGTTATTAATGTTAAGTGTTTTGTTAGCTGGTGGGTGTACTAGTTACCACGTAGAACAAAACAGTCGTAATGGAATGGCTTCATGTGGAGAGAAAGGGTCATCTGGAAACATCATTCTAAAGAAAGAGTGCAAAATCGAAGTTGATCCAAAATCAGGGAAATAGCGGTTTTTGAGGAGTACTTGTGCGTACTCAATAACTCCCCAAAAGCTTATAGAAAGTAGTATCTAATTGTTTATTTCTATGCGCTTTTAGTTCAAAACGAATATCAAGCCCAAACGAAAAGCATCAAAAGTGCACTTTTCGGAAATCACGATTTTAGAAAAAGCCGTTTTGCTACTCCCACATCATGGGAGCGGCTGCGGCTTTTTTTAATTTTTATTTTTCTCATTTTTCACAAGAAAGAGCAAAAGCGCATTTAACGAAAATAAAGATTTTCTAAATTTGGAGATTTTCAGTGTCCAGACAGACGAAACGAACGAGGGCACGAGACAAGCGATTTTTTGAAGCATTAGAACAGGGAGCGACTATAGGCGAGGCTGCTAAAAACGCTGGTTACAATCGTCGCTCTATTTATCACTATTCTGAAAACGACCCTACGTTCGCTCAGCAGTTAGAAGACGCAAAAGCAGACTTAATTGAGAAGCTTGAAAAGGAAGCTGACCGAAGAGCCATTGATGGTGTCGTTGACTACAAATCACTAAAGGTTACTCAGGACGGAAAGACCATTAGCAAGATAGTCCCTATTCGCCGTTATTCAGATTCGCTGCTTCAATTTCGCCTTCGAAGACTGGACCCGAAAAATTATCGAGAGAATTACAAGGAAGATGATTTGCCAGATGATTTCGACGATTTAGAACTTGGGGACATTACTCAGGACTTGGGGAGTGCACTAAAAGCCTTTTTAGAAGTAGAGACTAACGATGAGTCAACAGATAACTCCTGAAGAAGTTGTAGAGATGTTGGCTAAGGTCGATGTTGACGGTCTGATAGGAAAGCTAGAAAGACGAAATAACAAAAAAGAGGCATTACACCTACGAAGAATGATAAAGGCGTTTTCTAAGAAAATGCTTTTAAAGACTAAAGAGAAATTTAGCATTCCTCCTATTTACCGAAAGATATTCGGTGATGAAGCTGCTAAGTACATCGTTTTAAAAGGTGGCCGCGGTTCTGGTAAAACCTTCGCAATTATCTGTTACATGCTTGAACAATCGTTTGAGGAAAAATACCGTGATTCGCTTTTTTTGGTTTTACGTGAAATCCAGACTTCAATTGAAGATTCCGTTCACTCAGTCGTTAGTGACTTAATCAAGCAGGCTGGTCTTGAACAATATTTCAAAATTACCCATAGCAAAATCATCAACAAACTAACGAATGTTGAATTTGCATTTACTGGCTTGCGCTCGACAGGCGGCAAAACAGCATTTAGCCAAGTAAACAAAATTAAGGGTAAGCATAAAGTGCGCATGGTCTTCATGGACGAAGCGCAGGATGCTTCACAAGACTCTCTTGATGTGCTTTTCCCTACAGTAAACCGTTCGGGCAATGTTTTGTTTACGTCTGAATATGAGCGCCTGTTGAGATTGGCATTTGGTGCGGAAGAAGTTGACTTAACAGAAGCTCGTTTCTTCTTCGCAATGAACCCTAACTTTGCAGAAGATCCGGTAATCACGAAAGTGCGAGCATTTGGTGACCAAGCTGTCATTAAGCATATCAACATTTTCGATTTACCTAATCGCTATCAAGACACCCAATTACTTGAACAAGCAGAAAGGGAGAGAGGCGAGGTTACTTGGCCACACGTTTGGCTTGGTGAGCCTTCACCGAAAATTTCCGGCTACCCATTCGCAGAAACGCCGGTGGTTACAGCTGAGGAAGATGAAGAGCTGTTGCCGTGTGTTGCCTTTTTGGACCCTTCCTACAAAGGCGGCGACTTTACGGCTCTATCCTTCGTTTCCCAGACTCGCGGATACGTATTCGCGTGGGGATATTGCTTTCCTCATTCTTGGAACTCAGCGATTGACCAAATTGCCGAAAAAATCAATTCGTTTCCGGTTGTTGAGTTTTATTACGAGGACAACGGAGTCGGGACAGCACCTCAGGATTATTTCTCCGTTCGTGGCATTGATGCCATACCACGTACAACGCTAGGTAATAAGCACGACAGGATATTTCGTGTCGGAGCGTTTTTGAACTTAATGCGTTTGCGCCTTGTTGAAAACTGGTCAAATCAAGAATGGCTCACCCAACACAAGAAATTTAATAAAGACGCTGAGCATGATGATGCACCGGACGCTACAACAAACTGCGCCGTAAGAAGCGGTATTGTTTCAGACAAGATCAAAATAAGAGGTAGACACTAATGGGCATATTTGACGAGCCAGAAGATAAAGCTGGTGGTTCTGAGTCGCCTCCTGACAAAAAACAGGATTTTGAAAAATATTACCAGTTCCTTCGCGCCAAAGACCCACGATTGCTCCCGGTTATTACTGAATTTGACCCGTTCTCATTGGCAAGAGAGCGATATATTGAAATAGCTATTCGAGAGCTCTATTCGCGCATTATGTATGTGACGTTAGAAATTGTCGCAATACCAGATGAGATAGGAAGCTCGGACTTTTCAAAAACGATTTACGATTCTCACTCACCAAAACTACAGCGTGGTTTGATGTATTACGTCATTGAGGCTATGTCGGAGGAGAGCAAGGTTGTGCTTCGTAAGCGGCCAATCCACGGTCGTGAGCACGCTTTTTATTTCGAAGAGCGCACGTATACCGTTTTCGCTAAAAAAGTAAATAAGCTCGATTTTGTTGAGTTGGATTTTGAAGAATTCCATCGGACAGAATTGTTAGAGGCCTATTTCGGAATGGTGTTTGATGCCATCGTTGGTGCAGCAAAGCTAATACGTGTTGGCGGGGCTGTACTTCTGAAGATTAGTGATTTGAGTGAACTCATTTCAGACAAAGAGGTGCTAACGGCTGTCGAAACGCAAATCAATAAAATCAACGATGCGCTCAAGAAAAGCAGTGTGGCGTACATTGATGCTCAATCGGCTTTGGAAATGCCAAAGGTCGATGTTAAGCCCGTCAAGGAGCAGCTTGAGTACGCTTACTCTCTAATCTGTAACGCAACAGGCCGTCCAATGTCATTTATTAACGGTCAGTTGGTCGGTTCCCTTAATTCAACGGGTGACGGTGACCGCAAGCAAAACCGCTTGGCTTCAGTACGTGATTTTAACGAGGTACTAAGGGGCGTATTTGAATCGGTCTTTGGTGCCGACTTTATGATTAAGCCCGACATTGAACAATTGCCAGAAATATCCAACTTCTTAAATTCAATCGAAATGAGCTCGCTTTTCACTGACGACGAAAAGCGAAAAATGGTTGAAACCGTTCTACCCATTGCCGAGCTAGGAATTAGCAAAAATTAGTAAGGGGACAGCATGTATCTGTATCCCTACACAATGGCTGAAAACCTACTTGATTGGTTTGGGATCAATTTTGAGCGTATTTACAACGAGCATGGAGGAATGCAGCGTGAACAGCTAAAACTCATCAATAAATATTCAATTCTCATGGACGCCAAGTCCAACGCCTACATGACGATCAAAAGGCTGGAAAAATCCAAAAACAAATCAAACTTGGATTTCGCAGCAAACATCAAAAACACAATGACTGGCACGCTCAGCAGCGAGATTGTTCAAACCCTCTCAAGCTCAGAACACGCCGACGAAATCATCATTGAGTGGCAACCATCTTCAGCAGAAGAGGAACGCGCCACGCACGCTCTGCACTACGGTAAACGCATGACCATTAAACAGGCTGAAAAATTAGGGCTTGGGGTTGAGTACAACTGTCAGTGTGGAATGAAGATTACATCTGGGCAATCTCACGCTCAGCAAATTGTTAATAAAATCAATCGAGGTAAAGCAGCATGAATTTACATCAATTACTTGCACTACTATTGGCCGGCGGTAATCAAAACCAATTTAGCAACGAACAACAAAACCCACTAATCGCGCTTTTGAGTGGTAATCAACAACAGGATCCAACGGAGCAATTAATTGCGTTATTAAGTGGTGCTACTGGTCAGCAGCAAAATGCGATTAATCCGAAACTGTTACAGCTCTTGAGTGGTGGTCAGCAACCAAATGACGCGAATGCGCAATTATTGCAGTTATTGGCTGGTGGTAAGCCACAACAACCTAAAGATGATGCATCAGAGTTGCTTTTGCAATTATTGACCGGAGGTCAACAGCAGCAGCCTAATGCTACGCCTGATGTCAATAAACTGCTTGAGCTGTTGGGTGGCAAGCCAACGGCTGGGAATGAAGATGATGACATTCTTGCAAAACTTCAGCAACGCCTAGAAAAGCAAAATGAAGAAGAGAACACAGAGGCGGACTTAACTGACGCTATCAAGTTCAACCTTGAATTCGACAAGTTCATGGAAGACAACTCTGAAATGTTTCCTGATTGGTTTGATATTAAGGAAGTCAAAGAAGACGTTGAAAAATGGGCTAAGACACCGGCTGAACGCGCTCAGGGTCTTGCGGCTGCCACGGTTCGCGCCTTTTTCAAAAATGAAAAAATGCTCGATTTATTAGAAGAGCGTGACCGCAATACGGTTAAAGAAAAAATCATCAAAGACGGTATTAAGTCTCACGAAATTGATCGCAAGCTTGCATGGCCTTTGATTGAACGATCAATGTTTAACAAAGGCAAGCTGGAAGAAGGTGGTCGTGAAGTCTCTGTCACAAAAGATAGTGAAGCCATGAAGGACTACGGCTCCATTTTCGAAATGGGCCAACAGGCAAACAACGCCGAATCTGCGTAAACGAAAACTCAATTCGTACATTTAAATCAAAATAATCAATTCTAGAAATAAGGAGAGCATCATGGCTCGTGAAATTCCGTTAGGTGCAACTCGTTACGCTGGTAATAGTGACGTCGTTTCCCCTTGTGCGTTTGAAGGTGATTTGGTTGCTGGCGTTGCGGTTTCCTCTGTAGCCGTTAGTGGAGAACAACCTAAAGTAGCTCTGTTTAATGGATCTGCGTTTGCTGGGTTCGCAGTCCACGACCTTTGTAACATCCGTAAGGTAACGGGTGTTGTTGAACAAGGTAAGGGCATTCCTGTTCGTGTAAAAGATGGTGTAACGCTAGCGGCTGGTAATGGCTTTGCCGTTGATAATGCCACTGGCGAAGTGGTACCGATCGGCACCGCTGACTCGACAGCCATCATGGGTAAAATTGACGAACTAGACATTAACGGTTTGGATGAAAATTGCGAAATCGTTGAGGGCTGCGTTTTAGTGACACTTTATGGTGGCTCTGCTCCTGCGGGCTCTGATGGCGCAGCTGGCGTAACGAGTGTAAATGGCAAAACGGGTGACGTAACACTAGTTCCTGCTGATATTGGTGGTGTGGAAGAAGCACCTGCGGATGGCACGCCTTACGACCGCCAAGACGCGGGCTGGGTTGCGGCTTCGACTCCAGCCGGTGCGCCAACGCCAGAAAGTGCGGATTCTAAAACTGTCTCTCGTTCTACAGCGAAAAAATAACTGATGCCAAACTCACACGATGCAGAGTAAGGCCAACATTAATTTGATACCAAAAGGGCTTAGCCAGGATGACCGGCAAGCCCTTTTTTGATACCAGAAGGAAATCAAGATATGGCAACTAACGTTGTATGTAAATCAAAGGTCGAGCGTCGCTACAATGCAAAAATCATGGGTAGCAACAAGCGCACATACGTACCTTACACCGCCAATCTCGCAGGCACTGATGAAGATTACTCAGACGGTAAATTGCAACAGGCAACAGTAATTCACATTAACTATGATGTGACTGGTAAGTTCCCAGACGATAAGTTTGCTGAGGCATTAACGCCATCAACCACTGAACTGGCTCAAGCGCATGCAAAAGAGGTTGAGTTCTCTTACCATCGTCAACCTACTCACATTGAATTTCGCTTGTCTAGCATGCAGAACGTCAATGACGTAAACATCAATGCGGGTCTTTTAAACCGCCTATTGATGCAATACGACTATGAGCACTTCCATGGCAAACACGGTAACAGTGGCATGATGCAAAATAAAAATGCCATTGAGTATGATGAAACAGTAGTAACCGTATCGGATATTTCTGGCGTACTAACGGTGATTAACGCCATTTACGAAGAGCAAGCCAAAGCTCTTGGCCTAGGCGAAGCCGATCACGTAAACATGACTTTAAGTTACACATCAGATATTGCAGCAATTATGCGCAAGCCGATCACGTCGTCTGGTGGTGACGTAGTAACGGGCAAGTCTGCGGTGCAACGAGCTTATGAGAACGTGAAAATGTTAGAGGTTCCATCCATTCTAGGGACTAGCTCTCATATTTCATTGACTTACCGACCTGCGGTAAATAACCACCATGGTTCAGTACCCGGTATTTACTCAAAAGAATCTGGCGATCACGGTTTGGTTCAAAAAAGCTTATTTACTTATGAAAGTGCAGCTAACGAGCTTGAGGCCAAAGGTTCTTACGTTTACCAGCTCACTGAAACTGCAGCGTCTCGCGCTTTGAAAGAGCGTGCGAAAGAAGCAAATAAATAACCGGTCAAAGTAGGGGCTCATTGTTGAGTCCCTTTTCTTTTGGAGAGAATGATGATTTCCGAAGATTCACAAATTCTCATCGACACAATACTTCGAAACTGCGGATCAGAAGCAATGCTTCAGGATGAGATTGATTTTGCCAACGCTGTCAATGCAAATCCAGAAGGTGAATGTGAGTGCTATCAGTTTTCACAAAAGGTGCTAATTGAACGAGTTTCTCAAGATAGCAATAAACGTTTCACTCTGATTCGCTTAAAGGCGCTGGCAGAGGCTAACGGGTGCTCTCTTTCTGATAAACAGCCTGTTGTGAAACCTGCCCGAATTCCAATCATTGGCGGAGGGTTCTAATGTTCACGTTGGACATTGAACTGGATTTCACCAATTTAGAAAAAGAGGTGAAAGACTTTAATTCCCACCATATTCGAATTGGCGTTTTAGACAAAAGCAAAACGGCAAGAATGGCTGACCACGAAAAACCACTTAAATCGTTTCAAGGAAAGCAAGCGTCTCGGGTTAAGACTGGTACCCAAGGTAAGACCAACCTAAAAATGACCAAACTTGCCGAATACATGGACACCCGTTACGGGGTTTTCTCAAAAGCGGAAAGTCATTTTCAAAACCAAGATGTTATCCGAGTCACCAACGAACTGATAAGGCTATTCAATGCTGGCTCAGTAAGCCCTGAAATGATTCGTCGTATTGAGAGCGCAGCCCGCGCTTTAGTGCGCAACCCGATCATGCGAAAAGACTATGGCAGCAACGCTCGAACAACGATTAAGGGCGGGACCGGTTACAACGGATACAACGTTCAAGGTAAAGGTTTTGACTGGCCTATGGTCGATACTGGCTCATTCTTTAACTCGATAAAGGCTCAGTATGTTTAGAAAAGCTCTACATGATGAGATCCGCAATATTTTCGGTCTGAAGGCGGTTGATTGGGCTGGGGCGTTACATGACGGTGCTGACATTGTTTATGTCGAATACCTAAGTGTGCGTGAGCAGTACTTCTCTGAATCACACATTCGCTTTTTTGGGATCATTCGATTGTCGCTCGCTGATATGGGGCGAGATAAGCCTGTTTTTGGCGTCCTAGGTAGCAAGTTTGATCGCTATAAAAAGCGCAGTGGCAGTAAAACCTCACTGGCTTCAGTAAATATGGAAGCCTCCTCCGATTGGCTCTCTGTTGGCGTCCTTTCAGTGGCTAAAGAATTTCACTTTGCGTGCGAAATCGAGTTCGACAAAACACGCGAAAAAATCAAACATTTTAAGTGGATAGACTATGAGTAATGCACTTGTTTTCGATTATGCGGTGAGCATCAGCGAAGCTCAATCTGCTACAGAGGCCGATTACAGTTTTTTGTATAAATGCCTAGTTATGGTTACTGGTAGTTACACGCCACCAGCGGAAGAGGGCGAGGAAGCCCCAGTAAAAACCAGTAAAAAATCAGCCAAGGCAACACGCGATATTATTGACCCTGCGTTGTACAAAGTAGTGCCAATTTATGATCCGACGCTTATTGCCAATTACACGGCAAATACAGAAGTTCAATACTTGATGACTGGTGGCTTGGAGAAATTCTATTTGCTAATTCTTGCAGATGAAGTTGATCCAGAAAGCACAGATGCAATCGACTTTGATCCGACCGATTACTTTACGCTTTGCTTTTCTAAAGAGATTGATATTGCCACGGCGCAAACTATCGACTTTACGGATTTTGACGGCGTGAGAGCTTACGCCACCAGCGACGAAGCATTGGCTGAACAAATCGCGATGAAAGATACCGTCTTTCTTGATGATGCGGGTTCATACACTGGATGTTATGAAGCGTTTGGTCGATTACTGTCACAAGCTTACTGGCGAAATTGCCAATACTACGTGCTTGATTCATCCAATCCTGCGTCAGTAGTGTTTACTGTAGGCAAAGCCGACGATTTGTTTAACAAGCGTATTTCTTTCTTCTTGAATGGCTCTGATGGGCCGACTTTAGGCTTCTTTGGTAATGGTGGTTCCGCAATTATTAAAGCCTACATCGACCGTCAAGCGCAGCTAAAAACGCAAGAGGCGATCACCTCTTACATTCAAACCAACGAACCGAACAATACAGCCGTTCAGCGAGTAAACATTGAAGAGGCCGCGTCCGAAGTTATCGAGACTTACGAAGGCTTCCCATATTTCTACTTAGATCCTGATGCAAATAACTACATTTCTATCGTCAAATCTGATGAGCAATATGTGGTTGGTGGTAAAGCAGAAGTGAAAGACGCTGAACCTATTTGGCGTGCAAGAATTGAAGTAACGGAGGCTCAATAATGGCTGGCAGCAATTTTCGAATTGGTGAAATGGAAACTACCGTTGTTTATGACGGTGAGGAATACAGCTATATCTCGGTGATTGAGCTTGGACGAAACAACCAAAAGGTAGTGCAGATGTTTTGCGATCCTAATGGTTATGGTGACGGTGAAATTGTCGGTACCGGATTAACTCAGCCTATCGAGCTATCAGTAAAGCTTCGAAACGTATCTCAACAGCATTTGGAGCTTTACGTAAAATTGTTCTTAGGCGAAGAGCGTTTTCAGTTCACATCGTACAACAAGAAAAACGGACGAACTCTTGTTTCCAAGCAATGTATATTGAAAAACGATCCTCGCAATGGCACGGCTAATGAATCCGAATCTACGTTAGACGTTGAATTGACTATTCAAGTCGCGCCTAAAAACTTCAAAGATGAATTTAAAGCGGTGGCGTAATGATAGCTAAATTTAAAGGGTCAAAAGCATGGAATGCTTATATGGCTTATTTAGGGTTCATTCTTCACCTTCCACGCGCTAGAACCATGCGCATTCAAGGGCTTGTCGATCACGACCAAGCAAAACAGTATTTCACTTCGCTGGATGCGGAAAACAAGAAAACGGTCATCATGGATTTAATGGAATTTCAGCGAATTGACTATTACGACATGATGGCGCTGGTGGCTGTCCATGAAAATAAACATGGTATGTCAATCGACGCTTCTAGCATCGACAACTACGAGTTGCTAGAACTTGCAGAAATGGTGTTGGAAACTTTGGTTAAGTGCTCGACGCTAAAAGACGCAGGGCTTTTTTTCTAAGCCCTACCGAACTTGAGGAACTTGCTAAGTTCCGAGTCGCTGGTGATGGGTTTGCCGCTGACATTATCGAGAATAGTCCCGATATCGACGGCGGCGATCTTATTGGTCTGATTTTGCGAAAAGCTTATCGACAGTTAAAACAACAGGAGGAGATGGTTAATGACGGCTAGTTCAGAATTTATCCTCGCTCCTAGGCTCGATGAACGCAAAATGAAAGAAGAGTCGAAGAAAATGGAAGTGCAGCTTCGACGCGCTTCAAAACAGGCAGCAGATGACTTTGAGTTTTGGTTCGGTAAAGGCTTCGAGAAGGGAGCTGAAAAGGGCAGTCAAAAAGTAAAATCTAAACTTGGTAAGTTACAAGGCTTCATGATCCTTACTGGTGCCAATCTTGCCAGTGAAGCGATTGCAACGACGGCTGGTGTGGCAAAGGATATTGCCACTAAAGCTTTTCAAGGCGCAGAGGAATACACCCAAATAGCCAGAGAGCGCTTAAATGAAATGTCGGACATTAGCGATACGGCTGATGCTTTAGGCATCAACAGAGGGCGCTACGCTGCTCTTAGTGCGGTTGGCATATCTGCTCGTCTAGATCAATCTGACATTCGAGGTATTTTGTCTGGTTTTGTCGGTGCCCTAGAACGTCCAGAAATGGCATCGTACAAAGAGGCAGCAAACCAAAACGGTATTGATAATGCGTTTCTGGATTTTGTCGGAACAATGGCAAAGCTTAAACCGGAAGTTGCAGCCCAATACATGAATGATGTTTTCGGTGATGAAGATGCATTGCTGGCCTCAAGATTCATGAAACCTTTCAAAGCATTACTCGCTGAAAATAAAGACCTCACTTTTCAGAACATCATGGACACAATGCTTGGCTCAAAAGTAAGGACAGAGGAACTAGACAAAGCGCTAAATCGCTCTGACAAATCATCAAGCATTTTGGCAATCGGTGACGCCAAGGCTTTTGAAAAGAAAATCATAGACGGTGTGACGCAAGGCCAAGCCCAAGCGGTGGTTTCTTCCGATGCTTCCGAGGCTAAACGCATTCAAGCAAACTTGGATGTTTTGGATCTCAAAGTAAAAGGCAAGATCATTGCCGACGAAGCAGAAATAGCCGCTGTTAAAGTAGAAAACTCTTTTGTCAAAAGCACCATATCTTACGCTAGCGAGTTAGCCAAGCGAGGCAGCGATCTAATCAAAGCTGGACAGCAGCCAATCAATAGCATGGAAACTTGGGAGGCGTTTTTCGACAAACTCATTCAGTTTGGTACCTATACGCCAATTGAGGCTGCAACAGGTAAAACCCCAATGCAAATGTTTGGTGATTACGTTGAAAAACGTGGGGGCGAGATTAACCAAATGATGGTTGATATTGCTGAGAAAGAGTCACGTAACAACAAAACCAGAACAGACGTAGGACCGTTGAAATGATTTCAGAGAAAGCACCTCCGCTGTTCCTCATTTATCTCGATGATACGTTGTCGAGCGAAGAGCAAAAGGAACTACTTGAACTAGACGCCAAGGCTGATTTAACGAAAGACGATCAGGCGCGCATTAAGGTTCTGACCGAAGAATATCAAGACTTGCGAAAAACTACGCCAATTCCCATTCCAATAATTGGAGATTTAATCGGCATGATACCGGACGGATACAAACAGTCCGTCGTTAAAAGTATCGACGTTGCTGGTGGTACGCCAGTGTTAAAGGGAAACATCAACACTTCGACTATAACGCTCCGAAGCAGTAGTAGTGACTTTATAAACGCCATGATTGGTTTAGCTAGTTGGCTTTTCCAAAAGCAAGATTCGTTACCGCGAGTTTCCTTTTTCAGTCCAGAAATGGTGATTATTGGTGGCACGCTATTAAACATGACGTTGGCGACCAAATCGGATACGACAGAAAAAGTCTTAACTTTCGAAATGCAAAAAGGTGACACATCAATTATTGGTAGTTCGTCATCGCAAAACCAAGTAACCAATATTCCCAAAACAGTTGAGGTTTTAACATGAGCAAAAATCTCGTCCTAATGGGGATTGCAGTTGATGATTTCACTTGGTACGAAGTGGGAAAGGTAGAGTCATTTATTGCTCGAAGTCTTCCTCAAATCGTTAACGAGCTGGCGGTCGACGGTGAGCCACTAACGGTCGTCACGGTAAACCAAACAGAGGTGACAGGATACGAAGAAATGCAAGTTGCCTTGATATTCGAAAACCTGTTTTTGCCTGTTTATGAAAATGGCGATTTCTACATCAAACCTAATGGTAAATATGCCACCAGAAAACGCGGTGACGGGTACGCGCTGCTAGGGATTAGAAATGAGAGTTAGAGCTACGTTAAACAGTGACTATCTCCTCTCGATGGAATATTGGGAGAGAAACCACTTTTACGCTTCCTCTTTGCCTGAACTCGTACCCACAACGCTAGGCTACACGTTCGCCAAATATGACGAAGTGCCCAAACAGATGATCCAAGGCGCAGAGTTTCTAGAAGAGCCCCAACCAAGGTCGAGGGCAATTAGCTGCGCAACAGATTTTCTCGAAGAGCTTGGTTTTACACTAGATGTTAACGCTGGTGATTTTGTGAAAACGGAAAACATCCTAGAAAGAGCAAATCGAACAATTGTCACTGACGCTTATCGTTTTGTCTGCAACCACATTCCCCAACTCAACTATCCATACAACGGCAAACGTATCGTTGCCATCGACGGCGACTACGATCTAGCTACCCAAACTTTCAAGGGATCGCTTTCGTTTCAATAGCCTCAACTGAGGTTTTAAAAAGGAAGCAATACCCAAACAAGCTGCGCTGGTTACTGCAGTGATGTCAGTTTGATACCAAATTGGCGTATTCGCGCAATCTGGCCAAGCGCTTAAATACCAAAGGTGAATTATGACGACTTTAGCTAACCAAGCATCGGTGTTTGGTGAATGGACCGATGCTGGCGTTCCTGATGGCTCAGCTGTACTTGTGCAAAACCAAAGTTCCGATGGCATTGGTATTTACATTTATACCGGGACTGATGCGCCAGCTGAGTTTGAAGGGATTTTAGTGAGAGACTGGATTTCTTTTACGATGAAAGCTGGCGAAAAGCTTTTCCACACACCAGCACAAAAACCACACGAAGCATTTAACCAAACATCAATTAGAGTCGATGCATCATGAGCTATTTCGTGCACATCCCATTTCAACGCGGAATGGTGGCACCACCTACGGGAAGTGGATCCAGCGTGATCTCACCCGTAAGTGTGACTATTAACGAAACCATTAGTTCGCTTAACGTAGGGGATTCTGGGTTGTTAACGGCTACCGTGTATTACAGTGACAGCTCACAGGTAAATTCTTCAGATGCACCAAATGTTGTCAACTGGTCTTCATCTGATGCGACGGTAATGTCGATAGATACAACCGGAAATTACGAGGCTGTTTCGCCTGGTACCGCAAGTATCATCGTTCAAGTTTCAAGCGACAGTTCAATACAAACATCGACTTCGATTGAGGTAAGTTCAGCAAAGTTGGTTGAGCTGTACAATTTTGGCATTTTTGATGAGCCAGAATCGGACGGCGGTAACTTAGTTTATGACACTGGATATTCCAATAAGCAACCTTGGCTAACCGTCGAAGAATACGAAAACAACATGTCAGACTTGGGCAACAAGCTTATTGCTCAGGCTGGCGACGTTGTGTATGGCGGTGTGATGATTTTTAGCTCAGAGCTAGAAAGGGCAATCGTCTCTCTCTACAAGCGAGTCGAAGGTGGTTATGAGCTTGTGCTTGATAGTGGCGAATTATCCGGTGTGGTTGGTATTAACGAATTTCACTTAGTCGAGTTCTCGGTGCCAGAAACAGTGCTAGAAGAAGGCGAACAATACTTTTTAGGCGTAATGAATACGTCATCGTCAGAGGAAGGGGCCGCTGTGGTTTCATCACGCAACGAGCTATCAAATAAATATCCACCAGCATTAGCCGATGAATCTCCTGCGCTGTTACTCGACTCCGAAGTCGATTCTACGTCGCTATGGTCAAGAGCCGCGATATTCAAAATCTCTCGAGATGTTACTGACTGGCACAGCATGACTGCCGCGAGAATTGTTGATGGTGAAGTCAATGGTTTTAACTCCTCCCATGGCAGCATTGTTCCTAGCGATGTAAATGGTGGCACTATCATTGCTCTGGAAGCGTCGACAACCAGTAATTGGATTCGAGTAACTGTAGATACCGCCGCTTTAGGTAAACCATTCGCTGCGATTTACCTTGAGTACAAGGGTAAGCAGTACGTGGCACCATTCACTACTGGGTTCCGATATGAACTGCACGATACAGCGAAAACGTCGGATCTATTTAACGCCCTTGAACAAAACATAGGCGTAGAAAGCAAAATGCAGATTATTGGCCTAGCTTCCGAGTCTTACGACTTTTCGCTTGGGATCGGCACACACAGCACTGCGTCAACGGAAAATTCTGGCTTTAAGTCTTCTTGGGCTATGGGTAGCTGCAATGGCGAGTTCCCTGTTACAAAAACTCAAGTTGATATGCTCTATGCCTCAAGTGGTCTTGATGCTGATAGTAATCCGCAGTTTAAGATTTTCTTTGGAACGGCAAATTCCGAAAAGTGGTTTAGCGCAAACTCAGTAATTCTCAAGATTACTTTTGAGGATTCAACAGAAATTACCACGCCAAGCCTTCCTTGGGTTTCAAGTAAATATCAGATTATTGATGCGTCGGCTCAGGCGGTTTTTGATGCCCTCACAGCAAAAGATGGTCAATCGGTGGTTGTGCATGTTGAAGCTGACCTAAGCCTACGAACGAAGGATTTCTGATGAAACTACTAAAAGCAATAATTTCAGATGGAAAGCTTGAGGTCGAAATTGACGGTAAAACCTACCAGCCAAACGATGTAATCAACGTATCCGCAGGGGAAGCTGACAGTGAAGGTTTTCTCATTATGGGCGAAGAGTTTTCAATCTACATTACAAATACTCAGTTAGACGCTCAGACAATCATAGACAAGGCGATTGGTATTGCTGAACAGGCTATCTCAATTGCAGGTCAAAACGTTGTGGTGTCCGTTACGGGCGGCTCTGGTTCACCTGCAGTTGGAGAGGTAAGAGTGCTTGATGAAGGTGCCAAGAGCCAACTTGAACAACTCAAGTCAGATCTCGAAGATTTAAAACTGAGGTAATTATGGCATCGCTAAGTGGGTATTTAGGGAAAGGAAGAAACGTTGTTCGCTTCGAGAACAACTTTCAAACCAATCAAGGCAGTTTGTACTACGCGCCTAGTATTGGTTTTGATTTTGATTACTGGTACATGCCAGAGGTTAACTTTAACGCAGCAGCTTTTAACACATGGATTATTAACGAATCAGTGAAACGTTCGATTATGGTTCTTAACAGTAAAGTCGAGGTAGAAGGCTTTACGTTAAAAATGAGTTACACGTTAGCTGGCACCGCAGAAACTCAATATGTTACAGGTTCATACACATGATATGGGATTCATCTACGGGTCTAACTCCTGATGACTTTGACACGATAATTGAAGCGTACTTTGAGGCGTTTAAAGAGTCAGATGATAAATTCTCTGGCTTGGCGTTTAACACCTTTGTCGCTAGTGATGAATACAAAGTGTTTTATGCTAGTGCGCAAATCGACATGACCATCGAAACCATCATTGCATCTCTCTTCGTGAAAATGTCCGAGTTTATCCAAAACTCAAACTTAAAAATAAACAATCCAACAACAACCCCAAATGCCCTTATTGCCGGGCTTGAAGAAAACTTTGGGTTCAAGTCTTCCATTATGCAAATGACGGAAGAGAATTCAGGGAAAATGCACGTTGCCATTGATTACACTCCTTCGGCTAACATCAACTACCAAATCGCGTCGTATATGGAAAAAACGGCTGTGGTTGCGAGTACCTACATGGTCGGTGATATCGAGCAAGACATTGTTCTAACCAAGGGTGGCGTTGAGACTTACCGATGGACCGCAAAAGAAGAAAAGCCGATTTTGTGGAAGCTCACTCTCACTAAATCAAGAAACACAAATGCGGTGGTCGATAACCAAGATGACATTGTGAGTAAGTTTCTTGCCAACTTTGATGCGTTTTTTTGGATCGGAATGGATATCGAACCAGAAAAGTATTTTGAAATAAACCGTGATGCTTTGTATGCGTCAAACATCAAAGCCGAGTATTCGTTAGATGATGGTACCAGTTGGTCGGAAGGCATTTATAAAACACCCTATAACGTAAAATTCATTCCGGATTTGCCTGTAGAGAATGTGATTATTACTGATGCTTAATTGGAGGGGAAATGACGCAGTTATTTCGAAACGATGAAGCGTGCGAGTTTTTCTATAATATAACCCTCACAGCTAAGCAGCGAGTGATCATTAATGAGTTAGTTCAGATGAACTCTGAAATGGTTGGTTCAAAACCATTTGGTTACTTGCTTTACGATAACAACACATTTCCGGTGCTTACCGGACTTAACCGCGATTTCTTTGCCGAAAACTACATGGCCATTTTGCAGGCAATGCAAACGGCAGGCACTTACGATTCATATACATTGGTCATTGAGCAAGTCGTAGGTAATGGAGTAGGGATACAGTATTCATCACCAAGGCCAAGACACTTAGTTATCAATATCTACAATGTCGAGTCGTACCAATCGAGACTGATCACTCCATCGAATCTATGGCTGGTTACGCCTTCTAATTTTGGATTGCTGGTACCGCAACCAGTATCGGAGTTTAAGTTGGCCCAACTTACCAAAATATTAGAAGTTCTCGCTAACCCATCTGGTACCTACTTAGAAATCACGTTTATTGAACCTATATTGCCAAACGCAGTAACAATATCTGGCGTTCCAGCTTCGGTATTTCGAGGTGATACTGGTATGTTGTCAGCGACAGTGACTTATAGCGACGGCAACTCATCAACTACAGCGGAAGATTCTGGAATAGTCACATGGTCATCTAGCGATGAGTCAATACTCACAATCGATAGCTCAGGTAATTTTACTGCCTTAGACGCTGGCTCGGTAACGGCAACGGCTTTAGCTACATCCACAGATCCTGCTTATGGCAATAATATAAGTGGTGATGCAACGTTTGACATTTCACCAGTCGTACCTTCATCAATCGTCGTGTCTTCATTTCCAGATACGGTTTTTGCTGACGATACTGGAACACTTACCGCGACAGTAACGTATGTAGACGATCACGTCATAAGCACGTCAGATAATCCTAGCGTTGTGCAGTGGACGTCAAGTAATGAGTCAATATTAACGATTGATTCTAATGGCGCCTATAGAGCTATAGCGGGTGGTGACGTTACAGTTACTGCCTTAGCTGTATCGGAAGATGAAACTTACGACGACAGCGTTTTTCAAACCATCACAAAAACTATCATTGCGGTTGTTCCTACCGCTGTTTCTATTACAACGCCAGTTCCCGAGCTTGCAGTTGGCGACACTGGCAGAACTACAGCTAGTGTGACGTACAACAACGGGATTGCAGTCAGTTCTACAGATAACCCATCGGTTGTGAATTGGAGCTCAAGTGATAGTACGAAAGCGTCCATAGATGCCAACGGATATTACTCGGCCTTGGCGAAATCTGATGAAGTGACATTCACTGCTACATCATCCGAGAACGTCACTTTAAGCAATGGCGCAACTTTCAAAATTACGGATTTTGACTACACAAAAACAAAACTGATAACACCATCAAACCTATGGTTAATCACCCCTGCTAATGAGGGCATTGCCGTACCATTGGAGACTAAATAATGAGCGACGTTGAGAAGTTACAATCAGAATTAGAAGCTATGGCAAAGCGAGTTGTAATGCTTGAGCAATTTATAAATTCAGCAACAAGAAGTGAGCCGGCAGGAACAACGACGGTAGGTTCGCTAACTAATATCTCAGACACTCAGCTTGCAGATAACCCACTGTTTTATGTTGAGCATGCTGATGGTGGATTGAATGTTTATTTGAGTCAGATTGTGGCTCAAGCACAAAAAGATATAGATGCTGGATCTATTACCTCTGGTACGTTAAACACTGGTCGATTGCCAGTTATCCCAATAGCGAAAGTACCAGCAGCAAACAACTCTTCAGCGGCGGGATCTGGTTTCGGTGGTTTTCGTTATACCGTTTCTGGAAGCATGTTAAACCTGTATACGAGTTAATTTATGGCTATCTATTTTAATGGTGTAGAAATTGGAACGTTAAAGTTAAATGACGTTAATATTGATGAAGTTTACCTTGATGGTGAAAAGGTCGCGCGCAAACCGATGATAACCACTCAACCAGTGGGTGGCACAATTACGGACTCTCAAAACTTAACGCTGTCCGTTGTCGCTGATGGTCTAGGATCCACGTTGTCTTATCAGTGGTACAACGGAAGCACTCCAATCTCCGGCGCCACTGGATCTAGCTACGTGTTTACTCCGTCATCAACTGGCAACCATACGTTCTTTTGTCGTGTATTTGGCTTTGGTGGATATACGGATACAAGCACGGTTACGATTGTTGTTGAATCGTCAATTGTGGCACCCACAATCACAACAAACCCATCGAGCGGAACAATTACAGAGGCACAAGACTACACTGCTTCAATTACCGTTGATTGGGGCGGGGAAACGGGAACAATCGTTTGGTTCTTGGATAATGTCGCACAATCTAGCAGCAACTCAACAACTTACACATTTGTTGAGCCAAGCTTGGGGACTCACACAATCAGAGCTGAAGCAACCAACTCAAAAGGTAATGCTGTTTCAAGCGATGCAACACTCACAGTTGATCAAGTTATTTCTGTGATGACTGTTACTGATAAAGGAGTTAGCAAGCCAACAATGAGAGGCTATCAGCTCAACGTATTTGGCTCTTTGACTAATCCAGAATATACAATACGGCCACCAGTAGGAAAACTATACGACATCATTGCTAGGGATGGTTTGATTGATGGCGCATCAGGTGCGCATATCATGGATATTAAATTCTCAGCAGATAAGACGACATATACAACCTTTGTTGTAAAAATGGGCGGTCTTAGCGTAACTTTTACTTACAACACAGATAATTGGTTTATTAATACAGAAGTTGATGCGGATGGTAATTACACATATACGGCATTGCTTTTAGATGATCTTGTGGTTGGTGATGTAAGAACACTTTGGGATCTTATCTGGAATGGAGTTGGAAACGATTATCCATTTGAAATCGATATTTCATAAATAAAAAACGCCGCTCGGTTTGAGCGGCTTTTTTTATTTAAAATTTATATCCAACGCTTAGATTTAATCTAACGTCTCGATCATCAAAATAATCAACATCTGTTACACCAATACCATAAGCAAGGGAATTACTTATCATCATAAAATCAATGCCGTATGAGATGCCGTAATTGTCTTTTCTGTCCGTATTGATGAAATCCTGACAACCTAACAAAACTGAACAATTTGTGTCTGCAAATTTGTTTTTGTATTTGCTATATGTAAAGCCAATTTTTGGCATAACATAAAATTCATCTATAACACCATAAGTTAAACCGCCCATGATGTTATAATGTTGAAATGATTCCGATTCTTTGCCTACGTTTTCTACAA
This sequence comes from Vibrio sp. 811, assembly GCF_033339195.1. Taxonomy (NCBI): domain Bacteria; kingdom Pseudomonadati; phylum Pseudomonadota; class Gammaproteobacteria; order Vibrionales; family Vibrionaceae; genus Vibrio; species Vibrio sp. 811. The sequence goes on along the minus strand of NZ_JAWOUB010000002.1, from coordinate 226,425 downwards.
AATTACCATCTTTATCAAAATTTTGTGCATCAGCAGAAAGAGTAAAGCCAATATTTCCAGCACCGCGAATATGAGAGAATCCAATGCCAAATAATGCTTGGTTTTCCCCAGCAAATTTAGTATCCGAATATCGCAATGATATTATCTCATTTCCATCTAGTTCAATTGTCGATGCATTAGCAAAGAATGGTATAAGTAAAGCGAATAAGAATTTTTTCATAACTTCTCCAATATCAATAAATTAAAGGTGTTTAGACTTAATGTAATAAGGCATTTCAGGCTCGTTAAGTTAGCGGCTTGTCAGTAGTTTTTTTTTTGAGTTCCCTAGTCACGTTTTTTGAGTACGCGAAAGAAAAAGAGTGGGGGATTAGACTGGTTGAGAGGGTGAGTTTACGGTCGGATTCTGCAAATAAAAAAGCCCTTGCAAAATAGAAAGGGCTTTTTTATTTATAATGTTTAACCGAGTTACTAAGCGAAACCAAGCCAGAACCTAAAATGCGATGGGTATGGATCACTTTTAGGAAAGTTGTTAGTACCGTCTCATTGCATGGAAAATGCCACTAAAATCGCTTCTGGACATAAGTGCGTTAGAGTCTTTTCTCCAATGCACTTATTTCAAATAAGAAAAAGTAGCGTTGTTCCCAAGTCGTTTGTATTATCCTATAACATTGATTTGATCTGTTTTAGAAACTTTTTCCATCGCTGATTAGATTTGTGTTCTAATTGCTTTTCATATTTTCTTTGTTCATTGCCAAAGTGATTACGAATATGAGCAACGACTCGACCTTTGTAACCTGAGCCTCTTCCCCACTCATCTTGTGCACTATTCCACATATTAGTGGCATAGTAAAAATCACTATTGTAGAACTCGATGCTTTGTTTATATACAGTCATCAACTCTTGCTGGCGAACACGTTGTGCGACTTGTTTAAGCTGTACTGATATATTGTACACTTTGCGAAGTTGAGGATTCTCAATGCAGCTATCAATCAAACAATCGAAGTCGTTAAATAGTTTTGCTTTATTTTGGTTGACGTCGAATTTTGCTTGTTGCGCTAACGTTTCGTACATATCTAAGTTATGCCAGTGACCACGACGAGCTACGCTAGCTCGAATAGTTGCAGCGGCACGAGTTGTGCTGATCTCATTTAGGAGGGAGGAGTGTAATGGATCAACGGAGGTAGTAAAATTTTCGGCATCATTAAACCATTTGCTAAACACATCTAATAATGCTTTTTTTGCAATATCAAATGATTGTGAATTTTGCTCATCTATTAGCTCTGTCACACCTTTAGTAATTAGCTCAACCTTCGTTTTGTATGATAGCTCTAACTCACTTAGTTTCTCTTGGATACAGTCCAATAAAACGTTTCGTTCATCGTCGAAGGCATCGTAACAAACTACGTTTAGCCTATCACCATCCAATCCGTATTTTTGCTCAAGGTCGTTAAGCACCTGGCCAATACGAATTGCTCGACCATAAGTTTTGTCACCTACAAGTTCTCCGTCATCGTCAGCCACACTAGACGACGCTTTTTCTCTATCGATTATCAGTAAAATGGTTTTTGTATATAATTGTTCTGTTAGCCCCCCCTTAATCATCTGTTCGACAACTTTTCGCATTGATTGGTCTGGTGCATCATTGAAGCTTGTACAGATCACGTTTAATGTCACATCACTTTCAAGACACTGATTGATATCACGTCGATTTGTCGTGCCATCCAAACCTTTAGTGTCAACGATGTGGTAATCAGCAAGATCATCCGTAACATGAATAAAGACCTTGCGAGGAAGGCTAACTGTAGCAATTTTACCGATATTGATGCTCTTGAATGTATCCTTAATCCACTCAAATGAGCTCTTGGTTATGTCCTTGGGAGCTTCCAGCACAGTATCCATACGTTTATGCAATTCTAGTTTGCTTTCCATTACACGTAACATATCATCACAATCAGTAAACGCACTGGCAAACTTAACGTCATTCTGGATCATGCGGCCACGCTCGTTCAAACTGCCACCGCTAAGACCGAGCATATTGCGGAATGCTTTTTCGACTTCTCCGCTCAAAGCAAAGCCTTCATTAATAGCGTTGGCATTTATGCGGTCATCTGTAGCTACTGGGTGCGCTTTGTTAAAGATATTTTTTGAATAGTCCTTTAACAGATGAATAACTTCTTCATTCTCGTAAGGCAGGATTTGAATCTTAGCGCTGTTAGAGTTTGGAATGATCTCAACTTCGCAAATAGTTGTACGTCCAGATGAGTGACTTAACAGTAAATCTGTTGCGTCATTTGGATTTAACAACTCAAATGCTCTACAAATCGCTGTTGTTTTACCTTTTCCGACATCGCCAATAAATGCAACTCGTTTAGAACTGTTAAGAAAACCTACTGCTTGCTGATAATCTTCTTTATATTCACTAATGCGACGATGTTGTGATTCATACTCCACAGGTAGCTCCTGCTTAATAATGTGGAGTTTTTCTAAAAATTGGTTTTGTTCTTCAGTTTGTATATTTACAGATCTAATATTCATGGTGCTTGTGGGTTGGTTGATTAGATATTAAATTATAAAGTTTTGTAATGATTCAATAAAGTAAATTAAGTTTATTGATGTGCGTAATGTTTTTATATTTGACTATTCATTGTATTTAGGTGTTAGTCGCAAGACTTACAATTTTCTTACCCATCAGAAAACGTATTTCAAAATTAGCTTATAAGAGGCGTCCCTATCACAGTTCGTAACTCATTAAGAGAAAAAAGTAAGCTAGAGTAATCGGTCAGAGCACGTCCTGACTATTCCACATAAAACAAAAAGGCATTTTTATATCGACAACAGTGACCTATTATTTGTCATTTTCAGCAGACAGAGCTATTTCCTTATCGTTGATAATAAGTAGTTAGCTTAGTCTAGTAGGTGCATGATCCTTTGAGCGGAAGATTGTTTTTGAAGCCTAATTCTCTAATAGAATATGTGCAAGGCAAACACTGATTTGAAGGAGTGTACGCAACGCATGATAGGATAACACGCGTTGCGAATCAATCTTAAACAGTTTGTTAGGTTAATATCTTAACGCGTCAGGAAAACAGTCTGCACATTTACGAAAACCAAATGAATCCAGTAGTTCACCACTAAAACCAAAGTCTGCATTCAACTTTGCTGTTAAATGATGGACTACTAATTTTTTTAACTCTGCCTTTAATGAATGCCAAGTCTGAACAATTTCAATTTGTTCATTCGATAATTTAAAAATAGACGGATTTTCGAGGGTTTTATGTGTGTTAAAGCCACACTTTGCTATAATCATTTCTATTTCCGGCGCTGAGCTTCTGTAACCCACCATTTTTTCGACATGTAAATGTATCTGATTTAAAAGTTGGCTTGGAGATTTCATTTCAAAGTTATCGACTTCCTCACTTCCCGAGTTTTTCGCCTGTACTTTTCTAACTCCATTTATGCGCACATTAAATTTCAATTCTACGTTAGCGTAAAATGCTTCTTGATTGCGCTCAAAAAGTTCTATATTTTCGACGAAAAATTTACGATACTCTTCGATTCTTTCTATAGGAATTTGCAGCGGAATATTATAGTTTCGATACTCTGATTTTAACCGTTTGCAGCTCTTAGTCTTGTGATACGCTGGACTGCCCCCTAGATATATCCACCTTTCTTTTGGATTCTTACGCTGCCGAGTTTTTGGCTGCTCATTAAACTGTATGATTCTGAACAATATATCTTGATGCTCTAAGCTTTCTAAGATCAACTTTAAAGAAGATAGCCTTTTTATTTCTGGTAATGCTAAGAAAGAACGTAGTTCAAAATCATAGATTGACTCTAATGACCTCGTGTCAGAGACCGCATCAGTTACATCTCGAGCTATAGAGTTTAGGTTTGATTCAGTGATATAAACGATCGACATAATCATAAGATTCAATAAACTAACAGACCTTACATAATACAGAACAAAAAACTGTGAAATGTTGATTTAGATTAACCTAACGCCCTGTTAAGGGGGAGCAAGGCAATACCGAAGTCGCCGCATACCACGTTAAACACTAAAACCAACGCATAGTGAAAATGCCACGCGTTGCGAATCACTCTTAAGCAGTTTGTTCGGTGAATTATGCGTAATCCACTATATGGCGATACCTAGCTAGAATATCTGGATACTTACGCAACCTATCTTCTATATCGAAAGCGTTCCACCAAAGGATCGTATTCTGCTCTTTTCTATCCCTTTGCCGCTCTAACATTTCTGTCAAATCACGCGTAGTTTGCGTGTTTACAACCAACATGTAACCATCTGGTCGATAGTCAAAAATTGTGTTTGGCATATCTACATCTGACTTACCAATAGAAGATTTTTTAGAATGTTTTAAGTTTGTTTTACACTGAACAATCATTTTACCTATTTGGACAGATTCAGTTCCTTTGGAAACTCGATTTTCATTGTGAAGCATATTGTATTCACAAATCAAATCTCGACCATTATCACCTTGATTGGTAGGTGCAACTTTCTTAACAGAAAAGACCCAAGGTTCACGATTTAGTAGTTCTAGGACTAAATCCTCAAATTCTCCACTGGCATGCCGGTCAATAATGTTCCACTCAAACTTTTGGTCACCAAAGAGCAGTGAGATCTCTTTTTGTTGGCGAAGTCTAATTAACTCTCTTTCTTCAGAAACGGACTCCAAACCACAATTACTATACTTAATTACAACATGATGATCGCTAATAAACACAAGCTGATTTTCTTGTGATATTACCTCCATGTTCGATGTATCTCCCAACGCAGCGACAAGATCTTTAGCGAACTCCTCATCTTTAAATGGGATGGTCGTTCGTATATCGTTACTAACTTCTACATTTGACGCTACTCCCTTGATCATCTGCGTACTATCATTTTTGATAGCAAGCTTCTTAAGTAATCCGGATATATGCGTACTTTTAAATATAGAGAACTCAGATGAAAAGCTGCGAAAAAACAACCAGTCAGGATTCATACGGACGTTAGCGACATATGACTCATTCTCACCAATATAGTCCCTGATTTTATTTTTCCACACATTGAGTTTAGGAGAGTCAAAGGAGAAATCTTCCGGACAATAACCGACCGCACCTAGAATATTTCCTTGATACATATGGAACATATATAGTTCTATTAAAATGTTATAGAAACACTCAAAGTCTTGTTTACTGTTTTTTCTAATTCGTTCATTAAGCGGCTGGGCTGGGAACCAATACATCCCATATAATTCGTCTTCGATTCCACTGAAATCATTATGCTCGCCTAGAAAACGAAATGAGCTTATCCCTCTAGATTTTGTAATAGCGGTCAGGACCGTTGGTACAATTGCATGTAAGTCAGTAACTTCCTCGATGCGCTGCTGTCGATAGTAGAAAACTGGAAACAGTTTTTCATCATCAATATCCTCTAGAAATATTCTCCATTGAGGACAGCAATCTAACCCTATGAAAACCTGATATTCATTGCGTTTTGTAACGCTGAAACCAACTTCTTCAATTCGCTCTAAAAATTCTTCTATCATCATTATCCAACACAGGCAGAGTTATAAAATTCACCTAACGCCCAGTTAAGGGGGGGGCACGCAATGACTAAGCTGCCGCATGGCACTTCCATACCAAAAATGCCACACGTTGCGAATCACTCTTAAACAGTTTGTTAACAATATGTCTAACGCACCCACTTAATCTCTACTAAAGCCTCATACAATTCTGGGCGCATTACGAATTCATAGTGTCCATCTTGAGTATCTTCAGAAGCCGGATTTCCAGTTGAGATTGTCCAGAACCACATTGTGCTGCCATCGTTCCTTTTTGGTGGTTCATAATTTAGCACTTCTGCCAATTCATGCCCCAAGGTTCCATACTTTAAATTTGCAGTATTGTAATTTGGGAAACCAACCACTTCGGCTAACTTAGTTGCTGTTATTGTCTGATTGTCGGACTTTGCCTGCGCCCGCAGCATTTCCAAATAACTAGTTGTATCTCGAAACCGACTTTTATCTCTTAGCTTGATCAACGCATTGATAAACTCTTGTTTTGAAGCTGTAGATTCACATTCCATTACTCTGTCTCCTAGCCAATCTATCGTGATAAGATTAGTAAAGGACCTGAACTTTTGCCTTATATTGCTAACGCCGCGTTAAGGGGGGGGCAGGCACGCAATACAAAAGTGACCGCATAACACCTTAACCGCTAAACTTACCGCAAATTGAAAATGCCACACGTGCCAAGTTCCTCTTAAACGCTTTGTTATAACCACATGTTCTCGCGGACTTCATAATGACTCACGTGGAGATCAGGATTTAATTTGTACTTCTCGTCTTCTGGGTACAACTTAGCAATACTGAGATCTTCACCAGCAAACGACTTAATACAATCTAGATCTTCCCAGTAAGTCAGCAACGTGATTTCAGCATCATCTCCTAAATCTCGATTCAGAATTTGTGCTCCAAGGAAACCTTTAGTGCCTGACGTGTCTTTTATACCTGTCTCGTAAAGGTAAACAATAAACCCTTCTTCATGTTCCTTCGGACAAGTAGCTTTCCATTCCCTGGCGATCATAAATACTCCATTTTATGCCGTGGTTATAACGCTTGTTAAAGAGCAGCAAGCCATCTTTGATTTTTAATCATGCAGTTTTTTACCTGTACCTTCAAAGATAAATTAGAAAGTTAGTGATTGTGGTGGCTAATTAGATTACAAAAAGCTGCTTGATATATTGGTTAAACTTTGTGCTGTCTCGTTGGCAAGGGTAGGGCGAGGGAACAATACGCATGGAATATGTTGTATTTTGAGAGCAGAAGTAGGTTAGGTTTACAGAGGTTTATCGGTAAAGGATAGACACAATGCAATAAACTTTGAACACCGACTTGCTTTCTCTCATTGGCAGTAATCACCATTCCAATTGGGACTTTCAAGCTAGGACTCGTTAGGGTGGTAAAATACAGTAGTTTCATTTTCGTAAGTGGTTGATTTTTAAGTGTGCACATTTTGCAAATTCGCGCTTTTTTGAGTGATAAAATACGTGGGGAATTATGCGTAACCTTATGAAAATAAAATGAAAAAGTATAATTTCTATCCTATCTTGACATGGTAGGGGTCGGCGATTCGAGTTCGCCCGGACCCACCAAATTTTAAAAAAGCCCACCTTTTGGTGGGCTTTTTTGTGTCTGTAATTCATTGATACTCAAGTAAAACTACTTCTTTTCTTGTCCCTTGTTTTTGCTCTGCGTTAGCCCCTTGTTAAAGATAAAAGTGCACTACCTGATCCGCAACACAACCTCAAGACCCTAAATGCAAAGCATAAGGTGCATACGCTTCAAACCCACTAGAGCCGTCTATAAATTATGTTGCGTGCCACTTGCTGTGGCTTTAGAGGCACTGACTACTAATCTAAATTATCTGGCGTGTGAAGATTGGTGCCGCATATTGTACATTTGTAGTCACCAGTCGCTTCGCCTTCCATTAATGAGCTAATTATTGCTGCAAATAGACCAGAGAAGAAACCTTTAGCTTTTTTCTCGGTCTTTTCCTGCGCTTTAGAGAAGCTTTCGTACCGATGTAGCGTTACTTCTTTACAATTACAGCAAAACGCTCTTGTCTCTTCAGAACCGTACATTTTTACCAATTGATTTACTCCCTGTAAGTTAATTTCCCCAAGTGGCGTTATGTTCAAGGGTAAGTCACACAAGACTGATGTGTGACTTACCCTAAACACTAAAACGAACGTAATGTAAAACACCACATGTTATGAATGATTATTTAACGCCTTGTGATCCGAGCTTGCTAACTCTGCTGATTGAATAGTTGTGGCAATAAGCTCTTCAAACAGCTCTAATTGCCCAGCAGGTATCAATTGATTTTGTATAGCTTTTCGTTTGTTTGAGTCAAATAGCCGCTCTGTTAACCAACCAATTAGATACATCAGTGAAAGGCAGCCACCGGCCGTCGCTACATTACCGTCTATCACGAGAGGCAGATCCTGAACATCTCCTCCCATACTTTGTAGAACATCCTTTGCATCTGGGTTTGTTGTTAATCGCTTGCCTTTTAGTAAACCGAGTTCATGGAGGATGAATGATCCCGCACAAATCGAACCTATTAGCTGCCTATTTGGATCAAGATTCAACGCTGACATAAATTCAGCATCTTTTAAAGCGGCTGGAATACCCCGTTTGCCGCTTGTAATAAGAACGACATCTTGATTCGTCACCTCAGAAAGGTGTCCGTCTGTTTTAACTTTCATACCGAGGTGGGAATGATGTTCAGATTTAGTTCCAAGTATACTTACCGTCCAACTGTCGGTTGTGCGCCCTAGCAAGTCATACATAAGAAAGAAATCGACATCCGTGAAATCATCAAATAAAACAACGCCGATTTTATACATAACATTTATCCTTTTGGACTTACTCGTAAGTCGCAAAATGTGTAGTAGGAGGGGAGGGGCATTCAATACGCAAGCTTCTGCTGAGCACCTTAAATACCAAAGGCGGTGCAAACTAACAATGCCATGTGTACCAAATCCCTATTATAAAATTTTGTTATGTTTGTTTTACGAGCCCGCCCAGAAAAACTCAACCCTAATACCACTTGGGTCGTAACACATTAAATGTTTTGCGGGTCCTGTCTTAACAAGCTCGGGACCAAACTCAATTTCGATTCCCGACGCCATAAATTGATCACGCAACTCATAGAGTTGCTTCTCAGTCTCTACGAGTAAAGCTAAGTGATGCAAACCAATATTCGTTTTTCTGTCAAATGGAGTGGAGGCATCAGCCTTAGCCGCCCATAGTGTAAGCATGATATGCCCATCACTCACAAATATTGCCGGGTAGTCTGGATTTCTTTTTACTTCACTCCAACCTAATTGTTCAGTGAAAAACTTCGCGCTTGCTTCTAGGTTAGATACGGTTAAACCTACGTGGTGTATGCCTTTTGTTAACACAGTCACTTTGTTTCCTTACTCGTTTTAATGGCTATCAAACAAAGATAACTCGATAAAAAGTAAGCATCAATACACATATATTGATTAACTTCGTCAATCTATTCGAATACGGTAATCCAACTGGAAACATAACATTGTAAACACGAAACCCAACCTTGAACTAAAAATTAAACTTTGAGTTCATTCTTAAGGGCTTTATTAATCAAATGCATTAATAGCCATAATATTTAAGCCAGCCTATAGGGCATATCATTCCATTAAACGTTTGAATGTTCTTATTCAAGCTAACGTCTTCCAATTTGTAACAGTGAACAACATTACTAGTCGAAGTAGATGCTGGTGTTGAATAGGTCACAGGTTTAGAAGCGTTTGCTTTATGTATTTCATGTGCTCGCTGCTGGTTTATCGCCACTTGATTCTTGTGATTGTTAACTTCTCGCAATCCAGATTCTAAGGGTAGGTGCCAATCCTTACATGTTGTTCCTAAACCATCATTCTGAGACTGATATTCTGATAACGCTACACGAGCTTCATTTACCGACTGATCGATATCGGACTGATCGACTAGCCAAGTAGAAAAAGAATAGTTAATGGCCTCTCGATAGTTTACCGATTGCTCTAAGCTATAAGCATCGGAATGAAAACAGGCCTCTACCACTGCCCATTGAGTCGATAGGTTTGATAATACGTTTTCAGGTATAGGCTGTAGCTGGCTTTGCGTAGACTGGCAACCGGTTAGAAGAAAAGGGACAGGGAGTAGTTTTAGAAAAAATTTTTGGTTCATTTTAATTTTAAAATTAGTGCAATCTTTTTCATTATCATAATACAGGACGATTGAAGAAAGTAGCATTTCTATCAGTAAGGGAATGTGGCTAACGCACTGATAAGGTGTGAGTAAAGCGATATCAAAGCCCTCAACACACCTTAACTACGAATACTACCGCATAACAAAGATGCTATGCGGTAACGGTAGTATTCAGGCTTGAACAGTTTGTCGCACGTTGCTCTCGCCTGACAGCACGGAAATTCTCTCAAAATCTCGACTCGGGAAGTCAGGATCTACGTACACAAACATACGACTTATCATTTTCCCTTCAAACTCAAATACACTACAAAAACGCCCTGTGGAAACTTTGTTGTCCGGCCAAGAGGTACCATCACTCATTACGCCGCCTTCCTGTCCTTCAACAATGACCTTGTTTCCAGCAGTCGTTATTTGAAAGCCGTCTATGTCGTGCCAGATACTAATCAACGAGCTACCAATCCTATTGCCAAACTCCACTAAGGCACTCTTTCCTTTCGCTTGCCCAAATTTAGGAAAGAAAAAATCAACATCCTCTGAGAATAGATCCAGATAGCTAGGATCACCGGCATCTATTTTCTCGAAATACTTAACTACTAGCCCAACTAAATCGTCTTTTCCATAATTATTTCACACCCATATTAGCTTTACGCACAACGCAGGGTTAAGTAGTAAGCGGAGCGACCACTCAACCTGAACGTTTGCATCTTAAACACCGAGTACATTTAAACTGAAATTGCCAAGAGTTGCGAATCTTATTGAAGTGCTTTGTTAGATGTAATCCGTTTAGCCTACGTATACTCCATTGAAGTACTCGACGCGTTCTAACGTCATTCTTAACTTACACTCTTCAATCTGGACACCTTGCCAGGGTGAGGGTGTGGAAGACAGGCCCGTAAATTCACATTCGGCGTCTCTGTATTTTAGCCAAGCTCTTTGGGCCTTTCGAAATGGCTCTACCAGTTCGGTCTGAGACCATGTTTCCCTTAGTGCTTTTTCTTCCTCACCTATTCTAGCGATTGCTTCCTTGTAACTTTCGTTAAGCTCTTTATCTGCAGATTCCATCTTCTTTTCTACACACTGATAACCAGCCATAACGCCACCGCCTTTTACTTTGCAGGGATCTTCAACATCAGCAGAAGCCAAGCAAGGTAAAGAAACCAACGCAAATATCATAAGTAATTTGTTCAAAATTGCCTCCAAGCTCCGAGTGCTTGTTAAACCGTTATCAGCTATTTTTCCTTTTTAATCATGCAGCTTTTTGTCTGTGCCTTCAAAGATAAAATAGAAGGTTAGTGATTCTAGTGCCTAAATAGAAGGTAAAAGAGATTGATACACGGGTTAAATGACGCCTTAATCTGAGTTACTTTTAGTGGGCGTTTTGTATCAATCTTTTCTGTGGAATCATTAGTTTGATGGCGTCTGAGGATGTTAATATGACTCCCATTGAATTTATTATCGCCCTGAAACACCTAGGTTGAATTAAGTGGTGACTATTCCCCTCCAATCATGAAGTTGGTTCAAAGGTAGGGCGATAAATGTTGCGATTCGTAATAAAAATTTATGCCAAGTGCAGTTCGCTATCGCGGCTTATATTGAGTTGGGCAATAACCTCTAATGATGTCTGAGTTTCGTAGCTTGTTGTGTTTTGTATTGCGCCCCGAAACCCTTTTACGCCACAATTTAAAGCTACTTGATTTGAGCCGGCTACGCATAAACTGAATCACGTCGGATTCATTCAAACCAAATTGAAATTCGATAGCCTCAAATGGGGTGCGGTCTTCCCATGCCATTTCTATTATTCTTGACTCAGTTTCCGAGGTCAGTTTCATTTCAAATAACCTATTTTAGAAAAGACATTGTTACGACGGAAATTGAGTCTTGGTTCAAATGTTCTTATATGCGTGCTTAGTGTTTAGCGACTTAACACCTACAAAAACTTCTCAATGAGGACTTCGTCTACGTATTTCCCACGAACTTTTGCATGCTTCTTCGCGGTCCCTACGATTTCGAAGCCTTGTTTGAGATAGGCTGATAACGCTCGCTCATTATCGCTGCGAACGTACGCAAATAGTTTTTCGTAACCCTTTTGTTTGGCTACTTCGAATGTCGATTTGAAAAGCTGTTTAGACACACCTTGGCCACGAACACCGTCACTAACAAACGTACCAATTATGCCAACATGGTCAAAAGCTTTTGTATATTGTGCAAAGGGCTCGATATTTTGGAAACCAATGACTTGTGAGCTATTTTCGGATAAAGCGACTGTAAACACGCCCCGTTCTGGGAAATGAGTAATGAACTCTTTTTCTTCTTCAGGTGTGAAAGGCGTATCTAATACAGTGTATAAACCTTCAATAATGATGGGATTGAGGACGTTTGTAATGCCTTCAGCATCACCTAAAGTTACCTGACGTACAATTAAATTCATGCCACTTAGCTCCTATTAAAATTAGGGCTGTTTTGTACATGAGTTGGAGACTTGCAGCAACAAGTAACGTCATTAAGTCGTAAAGAATATACCTATTACACTTAAGCGGCGGTTAATAGTGCTGATTGTTACTTTAGTATTTCTGATATATCACTTTTTAAGTGACGGCTTAACTTCTACAGAATATTTCCACATCACGATCCCATTTTCTACAAGATCATAACTCGCGCTTTGACCCTCGGAGTTGAGTACAAATACCGGCATTTCCATCCTTGACGTAGCGCCATCTCGGTTGCATGACATGGTAGCTTCAAGCTGTATGCTATTTTTACTCGGTTCTGAAAGGGTTCCTAAGTACGTGCAGCCGTCGACAAAACTGGTTTTGCTTTTTCCTTTAGAGGATATTTTAAAAGTCGGAAAAATGAATGTTGATTGAGGCTCTGTTACTACCACATTGACTTGATAGTTCGTCGCTGAAAAAGCATTGAAATGAGCTCCAAGCATAAGTAAGAACAAGATTTTTGATTTCATAAACTCTTCTTTATTTCGATATTACTAGTTTGGTTACGGCGCTATTAACGTGACCACTTAATCTAAAACTTTACTGCGGAAGCATTAAAAAGGATACAAAGGTAGAGTAGTTGAATATGGTTAATCGGCCGTAAATAGTTTTATTAAGCGATTTTACATACCTAAAAGAGGTAAGTTCTTTCGCTTTTGATAGGTTAATGCTAATTCTAAACAGGTCTTGATTGAAGCTTCTGGCAAAGGTGCTGATAAAGATAGAATTATTGCTCGATTACCCTGAAACTCAAGTGAGTCACTATACAGTTCGCGGAATGTGTCGACGAGCTTAGTTTGGCAATTAAAGAACAGATAATAACGACTAGGCGTTTTCTGTTTCCAATCCATCCTTACCGGGCTACCTGTTTTCACACTGTAGCTTGGCTCTCCCCATTTTAGAGATTCTTCAACTTCCCCCAGTTTTAATTCAGAAGCGATAGTTAAGACGATATTTCGTAGCTCTTCTATCCGAATACGCACATGTTTTGGATACTCATCAAATCTTGCCTTCACTGCATGGTTCATTGGTATCTCCTATAAATAGCGCTGTTTTGGGGTGAAGCCCAAGCATACTTTGGCTATGTAGCAATTACGTCATAATGTTATTAATCAATAAATCTAGCACATAGCCAAAATACTAAGCGTAAGGGTTTCCCTCGGTTACGTTTAGGATGCTCTGGGTGAAAACATGATGATTGACATGCCAAGCATAGCGACAGAAACCCCCACTATGTCCCAGAGCGTTGGTCGAACGCCGTCGATACACCACAACCATAGAATTGCGACAAAAATATAGACACCACCGTAAGCGGCATAAACTCTGCCAGTTGCGGTAGGATGTAAAGATAGAAGCCAAGCAAACATAGCAAGGCATAGCGCTGCTGGTACCAAAAGCCAAACTGACTTATCTTCCTTTAACCAGAGATAAGGTAAGTAGCAGCCTAATATTTCTGCAATGGCGGTTATAAAGAAAAGCCCAATGGTTTTGACTTCAGTCACTTAAACATTCCTATCTTTCTCTACAAATATATGATGCTTGTTAAATGGGCAATTGTTCGACTCATTACATTTCGCCCAGCTTAATCTTGGATTGAGCCTCACTCACGGTTTGTTTACCGAATAACAAATCCATCATCGAAATGATTCGTTTGTTGTCTTTACCCCATTTATCTGGATTCGCGCTGTTTGGTGCTTTAAATTCAACTTGTCCTACTTTTTCGTTATTTTTGTAGGCTTTGATCTGAGCATCAGCGATAAATGTTCTAAAATCCCAGCTCCAGCGTGATACGTAAGTAAGTGTTAGCTCAGAGCTAACAGGAGGCGTGCCGTCGCTTACGACTGTGCATTTGTGGGCGGTATCCAAACACCAGTCTTGCATCGAATCTAAGAAAACATCTCGCGTGGCGTTGTCTTTTACGATGGTGATTTCCTTGCTCTGATTTTCTTTCGAGATTGTTTCTACCGTATACTTTGGTGCCGCACATGCGGCTAATAGAATAGGCAAGCTTAGAATGATGAGTTTTTTGTGCATCTTATGTCTCTTTTTTAAATTCATATATTCAAACAACTTCAAGATACTGAGTTCAACGAGAATAACTAACAAGCATGGCAACTATTATTAACAAAACCTTTAGAGTAAAAGGGTTTGTTTCGGGAGTATGCCAATGTCTCGAAGTAAATTATTAGTAAGAGATTGCTATAGCGTTATGTTAACTCTTGAACTTATGTCCGTATCAATGTCCAGAATTCTTCGCATTGAAGTTTTTGAAGTGCAATTCTAACGGAATTTTAAATTGCTGCATAATGCTCAATTAAGAGGATTAGGGGATCTTATCGTTAAACATAACGTGTAGTTCTGTAAATTCCCCCCTAAGACTAAGCTAAAAGGGCCTGATGTTTTAAAATAGCTTATTGTCTATTCTGTTGTGTAAGTTTTCAATGCTGTCTCATACTAGCCACTTAAAAGAGCGCTGTAAGAACTCGTCTGCATTATCAAGGACGATTTCGCCGTGAGCCATAACCAATATATTAGGTTTCCAAGACAGCAATTTATTTAAGTGTTTTCGAGCCTCTTGTTTGCTAAACATAAAACTTAGGCGCCAATCCAAAGGCATTTTTCCATTCGGAGCAAGAATACCGGCCCCTTTAGCCACAAACCGCTGCCAGTAGTTAAAGTCCTGGCCAGAAAAGTTCTCGACGAGGTCAGTAACAATTAAGGTCTTTGAAAGTCGATGATAAAACACACACTCTTCCATTAATGGAGAGCCAGAAAATAGTTCTTGTTCAATCTCAGAGTTCCAAGCATTACCACCTTGGTTAAGTGAAGCGTGAAAGTGTATATCACGGCACTTCTTAATGACTTCATCTGTGCCATAAACTTCTGCGCTAGGATAGGCAAATACCCATTCAGATAAGAACAAGTGGTGTAAATGATTAGGAGCGATTAAGTATTTCACTTGGCCTAGATTGTTGATTTGCTCTCTAATCGAATTTGATAACTTAATTGGACTATGAATCCAAAGGCCACCATCAGAAAGCCTAACAATAGTCATACGAGTGGTGTATGGGAGTCCTAAAAATTGGACAGGATCTCCATCAAATATCCATATCTCATGGGCTAACTTTTTCATGTCTCTCCAACCGTTAACACTGTATTAAGGCGGCATTTAAGTTACTCAAAAGCTGCCTTGCTGCACAATAAACGCTTCGCTAAGCGTAAACCAAAAATATTAGGTTTACCAAACCCTTATTGAGTGCAGCTGTACATCTTTGAGTATTTTTATACTGAACGAACGTAAAGTAGTTTTAAGAGGATCATTTGACTTGATAGAACAAAACCCCGCTATTTTTGAGCAGGGTTTTGCAATTAGATAAAGGGGCTAACCGATGATGAAGAAGAAAATCGCGGTTGCAACAATACCAATCAACGCATAAGGAAACTGTGTGGTTGCGTGTTGCATTGCTGTACAGCCCGAACCTTGTGCAGATAACACGGTTGAGTCACTAAAGAAACAAGAGTGGCTCCCTGCCGCTGATGCTGAAAGCAGCGCTGCAACGGTTAAGTGTAGAGGCACACCAAGCTGTTCGCCCAAAGGTAGAACAATTGGCATCGCTACTGCAAACGTTCCCCAAGACGATGCCGTTGCAAATACCAACGCGCCCGTAATCATAAAGATAATCGCCGGGAAGTAAGACGCTGACAGGTAAGGGCTGACGGTCTCAATGACATACTGCGTGACGCCCAATGAGTCGTTGACCGATTTCAACATGAAACCACCAATAACGGTCGCAAGCGGCAGTAGCATAACCTTAATGCCATCATAAACAGCTTCGAACATGTCGTTCATCGAGATCAGTTTTTGTGCGCCGTAAAAGCTAATAGTAAAGATTAGCGCGACGAAAACACCAGCAAGTAGATCGATACCAAAGTACCAACTTGCGGCAACGAGTACGATCATCGGCAACAAGAAGTTGACAAGGCCCATGGTTGGGTTGGTATGTGCAGATACATCGGGACCAAAGTCGACATCTGTTGCACCGTCTGGACGAACTTGACCATTCTTCGCACGCTTTTCTGCCTTTTTCATCGCACCTAGATCTGGGATCTTTTCCATTGCAACCAGCAAAACAATCACCAGCGTTACCCAGCCGTAAGCCATGTATGGAATAGCTTCAATGTATGCTTTGATACCATCTCCCGCTTCTGCTACTCCGTTTGCTTCTAGCAACGAACTGAAGAAAATTGCCCAAGTGGAAATCGGTACGAGGATACAGATAGGCGCGGCGGTTGAATCCACAAGATATGAGAGTTTTTCACGCGAGATTTGGTAGCCGTCTGTAACTTTTTTCATTGAGGAAGAAATTGCAATCGCATTCAAATAATCGTCGATAAAGATCAGAATACCTAACGCAAAGGTCATCAGCATCGATTGCTTACGGCTTTTTACTTTCGTGACCAACATGTCGGAGAAGCTTAAGATACTGCCGCCTTTCTCCAAAATAGCAATTAGGCCGCCCATCAAACCACAAACGAGGATGATCCAGGCAATGGTTTCATCCATCATTACACTCATGGAAATATCAACAATCTGTTCTACCGCTTCAGTTGGGTTAAGCAGAAGAACACCGGCAATAGCGCCGCTAAAGAGGGCTTCCACAGTTCGGTGTGTTGTCAGCGCAAAGACCAATACCAACGCCGTTGGTAAAAGGCTCATCCATCCGTAGGCTTCGCCTTCCTCATGGTTCAAACCGATTGTGGTAAAAAAGACAAACGTCGCAACCGAGATTAAAGAAACAATAATGTGTTGAGAGTTGATTTTAAGAGGCGCATCCAGCGCCTTGGTCTGCGTAGTCATAAAGTTCATTTCCTTTGTTTATGCCGAGTGCAACATCCAGTCGATTTCCAATGGAGTAATAGCTCGCTCAAATTCTGCGAGTTCACTCTGTTTGCAAGCTAGATACAAATCGATAAAGTCTCTTGAGATGTATTGAGCCAGCTCACTGTGCTCCAGTCGCTCTAGAGCTTCTGACATACGCAGAGGTAACTCAATTGCATCATCACTGAGAGTCGGTGGACATTGATCTTTGGTGTAGCTTTCACTCGCTAATACTGCGGAAAGTACTACTGCAGCGAGAATGTATGGGTTAACGTCAGCGCCTGCTATACGATGCTCTATACGGCGATTTTTGCTATCGCTGATAGGCACACGCAACGCAACACCGCGGTGGTTTTCTCCCCAATCGGCTTTGGTTGGGACGTAAGCGCCAGGAACAAAGCGACGGTAAGAGTTAACGTTAGGACAGATTAGAGCCATGGCATCGGATGTTTGTGACAGCATCGCTGCCATGGTTTGATAGAAGAAGGCGCTCGCTTGACCGTCTGATTGGCTAAAGTGGTTGTTACCATCTGTATCAACCAAGCTGAGATGAATGTGCATGCCATTACCCGCTTGCTCACTAAAAGGTTTCGCCATAAATGTGGCGTCAAATCCGTGCTGATGAGCGACCTGGCGAATCAAGCGTTTTGCGATGATGATTTCATCACATGCTCGAAGTACATCTTTAGAATGGTTGAAGTTGATTTCGAACTGCCCTGGTGCCGATTCAGATAGGGCTCCGGAAGTGTTTAAACCTTGTTCTAATGCAATTCGATTAAGGTCGGCCAAGAAATCAGCGTAGTCATCTAGTCCATCAAGGTCGTAAACCTCGGTATCTTTTTCTCGAGTTTTTTTCGTGGGGTTAATTGCCGTTAATGGTTCGCCATTTTCGCCGCGGGTTTTGTCTATTAAATAGAACTCCAGCTCGAGCGCGACACAAGGATATTGGTCTTTAGCATGCAGTGTTTGCAATATAGAAGCGAGAATGTTTCGGATGAACAGTGGGTTAGGGTGCTGCCCGGTTTCATCCATCATACTAAGCAGTAGCTGACCAACTTGTTCTTTTGCCGTCGGCATTAAGGTGCCGCTGATTGGATAGCAGAGGTTATCTGGTTCTCCGAGATCTTCTCCCAACCCGGCCGTTTCAACGACGTTACCTTTGGTATCTAGGGTGATGGTCGAAAGGGGGAGGGCAACACCTTTATTCAGTTTTTCTAGAGCATCTATCGGGATGCGTTTTCCTCTTGGGGTGGCATTTATATCGGTAAAGATGAGATCGATAAATTCAATATCGGGCCATTTTTGTTTAAAATTTTGTACTTCCTGTAGATACGATTCCATTTTCTTCTCCAAATAGCCTGACGAGTAGAAATTAGAAATAACCAAATTAACAAATAAATTACAGCACTCTGAACGAGTTGTTTGTTTTTCAGGTTATTTTTAATTTAAACATGCACTTACACTGTGCTTTTGATGTTTAACGGCTGGTTTTTATGTCTTTCTGTTAACTATTTTGTAACAGTTGGTTTTGTTTTGTTCAATATAATGAGCATAAATATTCAGTTTTGAAGCCTAAAAAGTGCGTCGGATCACGTTGTGACGATAATAATGGTCATCTGTGTTGATAATTTTGTACATGGTTTGTAGGGTTTGTGTTAAATAAATTGAACACGGACATATCATGGCAGATACACACAAACCCATCATTGGTGTGGTTAGCTGCGCTAAAGAGTTGGGTGGCTATCAGATACAAGCGGTCAACGACTTTTACCTTCGCGCCATAAAGGATTTTGGAGGACTACCGATTATGTTGGCTCCCGACATGTCGGGCGATGACGTAACCACCATCCTAGACATATGTGATGGTTTTCTTTTTCCTGGCAGCCACTCTAACGTTGCGCCACATCGATACAATGCAACGCACGAAGAGAGCTACAAAGATGAAGCTCGTGATGAGCTCTCATTCACGTTAATTCGTCATGCGGTTGACCAAAACATTCCGTGCCTTGGTATTTGCCGCGGCTTTCAAGAGATGAATGTCGCACTCGGTGGCTCGTTAAACCCAGCCGTTCATGACTCCGGCTTCAATGACCATCGTGAAGCGCCTGTTGAAGATTTCGAACAAAAATACGCGCCAGCACACGCTGTGCTAGTTCAAAAGCAGAGCTTATTTGAACAATGGCTGGTGCAAAATCATTGGGAAAACACCACCTTCTTTGAAGTGAACACACTACACAACCAAGGCGTCGATCAGCTTGCTCCTCTATTACAAGTAGAAGCTAAAGCCCCGGATGGCTTGGTAGAAGCATTTAGTCTTCCTAATCAAAAATTTTTCGTTGGCGTGCAGTGGCACCCAGAATGGGAAGCAAAAACCAATCATTTCTCTCAAATTTTGTTCAATGAATTTATGATGGCTACCTCTCGTTAAACGTTTGGAGCTGTATGAATGGACAATCAAGAGATTGGTAAAAATATTGTTCAGTTACGAAAAAAACATGGATTGTCACAAAGGGAACTAGCCGAGCGCGCTGGTATTACCCACAGTGCAATCTCATCCATTGAAAATGGCAAAGTGAGCCCGTCGGTCAGCTCACTACAAAAAATCGTTAATGTATTTTCTTTATCGTTATCAGAGTTTTTCACTTTTGAACAACCTTCGAACGATGAAGTGAAAGTAGTCATCAAGCCGTCAGATCTTGTGGAAATCGGAAGCGAGACGGTGTCCATGAAACTGGTAACGAATGGCGACAAAGATCAAGTCATCGGATTCTTGATCGAGGAATACGCACCTTATGGAACCACTGGTGCGGCAGAAATCAAACACGAAGGCGAAGAGATTGGCACCGTATTAGAGGGTGAAATCACTCTGGAATATAAAGGGCAATCTCATGTCATAACAGCGGGCGAGTCGTACATTATTGATACGACGAAGCCCCATCGATTTACAAATCACACAGACAAGGCTTGTCGAATGATAAGTGCGCATACGCCAACCACATTTTAGTGGGGGCTTGCCTTGTGTGATCACAAGGAGAGCGTATGAAAACCCAAGAGCAATGGATTGAACTAAAAAACAATCTAAACATCGAAAACAGGGCGTACATTAACGGTGAATACAGTGCCGCTTTAACAGGGCAAACCATCCCGGTAGTTAACCCAGCAACAGATGAGATATTCACCGAAATCGCCCGTTGCCAAAATGAAGATGTTGATCTCGCGGTTTCATACGCTCGCCAAGCATTTCAATCCGGTCAGTGGAGCGAGAGCAGCCCAGCTCATCGCAAAGCAGTGCTTAAACAGTTTGCTGACTTGATTGATCAAAACCAAGAAGAATTGGCTCTGCTAGAAACGCTTGATACCGGTAAGCCTATCTCTCACAGCTTCTCTACCGATATTCCTGGCGCGGCAAGTGCATTACGCTGGTACGCAGAAGCAATCGACAAAGTATACGGCGAAGTTGCCCCAACCGAAAAAGATGTACACGCTTTTATTTCTCATCAACCAATTGGTGTGGTTGCTGCGGTTGTACCGTGGAACTTCCCCCTTTGGCTTGCGTGCTGGAAGCTTGGTCCTGCTTTAGCCGCTGGTAACAGCGTGATTCTAAAACCGTCAGAAAAATCTTCTCTCACCGCGATATTTCTAGGTCAACTTGCTTCTCAAGCGGGCTTACCAACAGGCGTTTTCCAAGTCATTACGGGTTTTGGTCATGAAGCTGGCGACGCGCTGGCGAAACACCAAGACGTAGACTGCATCGCCTTCACAGGCTCGACGCGCATTGCAGGTCAACTGATGGTCAGATCGGGTGAGAGCAACCTAAAGCGCGTGTTTGCAGAAGCGGGCGGCAAGAACGCGAACATCGTGTTTGAAGATTGTGATGATTTAGACCGCGTAGCAGCAGAAACCGCCGCAGGGTGTTTCTACAACCAAGGTGAGGTGTGCGTCGCGGCAACCCGCCTGCTTGTTCACGAAAGCATCAAAGAGCAGTTTATAGAAAAAGTTATTCAAGCGTCGAAAGCGTTCACGCCAAAAGACCCAATGGACCCAAGTTCATCAATGGGTGCGCTCATCGACCAAGATCATAAATCAAAAGTATTGGAATACATCTCGTTAGGTGAATCAGAAGGTGCAAACGTACGTTGTGGCGGCGATGTCGATGGGCAGGGCGCATTTGTTTCCCCAACCATTTTAGACAACGTCGACAACAAGATGCGTGTCGCCCAAGAGGAAATTTTTGGTCCGGTGCTGTGTGTCATTCCATTCAAAGACGAAGCGCAAGCAATTGAGATCGCTAACGATTCGAAGTACGGCTTAGGTGCTGCACTTTGGAGTAGCAATATCAACCGCGTTCATCGCGTAGCAAAACGACTGCAAGCCGGCTCGGTTTGGGTCAACAACTATAACGAAGGTGACATGACGGTTCCATTTGGTGGATTCAAAATGAGCGGAAACGGTCGAGACAAGTCTCTCCACGCGATTGAAAAATTCACCGAAACCAAAACCACTTGGATTCGCCTCCATCCTTAAGCCTGCTGACGATTACGATAAATAAAGGAATAGTTCTATGAACAAGCATACGGATTCGTTCTACGCGCACTCTGTGCCAAACATGCCGGAATACCCACAGTTGCAAAACGACATCGAGTGCGATGTGTGTGTAGTCGGTGCGGGATTTTCTGGTCTTTCTTCTGCACTACACCTTGCAGAAAAAGGTTTTAAAGTCGTTGTGCTAGAAAGCGCAAAAGTGGGCTTTGGAGCAACTGGTCGTAACGGTGGCCAAATCGTTAACAGCTACAGCCGAGATGTTGACGTGATTGAAAGCCGTTACGACCAAAACCAAGCCAAAGCTCTGTGCGATATGATTTTTGAAGGCGGCGATATCATCCGTGGCCTGATCGACAAATACGACATCAACTGTGATTACAAGCAAGGCGGCTTGTTCACGGCACTGAACAGTAAACAACTCAAAGGGCTAGAAGAACATAAGAAGAACTGGGAGCGTTACGGCAACGACCAACTGACTCTGCTTGACGCAGGAGAGGTAGAACAAGCGGTAGGCACTAAAGTATACACTGGCGGCTTACTGGATATGCGCGGTGGTCACATTCACCCGCTTAAACTCGCGTTAGGTGAAGCCGCTGCGTTTATTTCTCTGGGTGGCCAAATCTTCGAACAGTCGGCGGTCGTGTCGATTGACAAAGGGATTAATCCAGTAGTCAAAACGGCGCAAGGTAGCGTGAAGAGCAAGTATGTGGTTTTGGCAGGTAACGCGTATCTTGGTGGGTTGGCTCCAAACATCAGCAACAAAGCGATTCCGTGTGGCACGCAAGTGGTGGCGACTCAACCTTTGAGTGATGAGCAGCTAAAACAAGTGCTGACTAGCGACTACTGCGTTGAAGACTGTAATTACTTACTTGACTACTTCCGCTTAACTGCCGACAAGCGTTTGTTGTTCGGAGGTGGCGTGGTTTACGGTGCACGTGACCCAGAAAACATTGAAGCATTGATCCGTCCGAAGATGGAAAAGGTCTTCCCACAATTGAAAGGCATTAAGATCGATTACACCTGGACGGGTAACTTCTTGCTGACTTACTCACGCATGCCGCAATTTGGCTCGTTTGCAGACAACATTTACTACCTCCAAGGCTACAGCGGTCACGGTGTAACGTGTACTCATCTAGCAGGCAAGTTGTTGGCAGAAGCATTGACCGGACACGCTGAACGTTTCGATGCGTTTGCTGCACTGAAACATTACTCCTTCCCAGGTGGCCGCCACTTCCAAATTCCGTTTACGGCAATGGGTGCGGCTTACTACAACCTACGTGACAAACTGGCGATTTAAGAGATAAGGAATATCCAATGAGCAAAGTGGTGAAATTTGCAGCCCTTCAACTGACGAAAAGCTGGGATCTGGAAGAAAATCTAGCTAAAGCCAAAAAGGCGATTCGTGAAGCAGCACAAAACGGTGCGAACGTGATTCTTCCTCAAGAGCTGTTCGCCGCGCCTTACTTCTGCAAAAAACAAGAAGCGAAGTATTTCGAGCTCGCAGAAGAGACGGCAAATAGCCACCTTATTCAGGAAATGAGCGCACTGGCGAAAGAACTCGGCGTGGTTATTCCTGTTAGCTACTTTGAAAAAGCGGGCAACACGTTTTTTAACTCGCTAGTGATGATAGATGCCGATGGCACGGTACTAGATAACTACCGCAAGTCACACATTCCTGACGGTCCGGGCTACAGTGAAAAGTACTACTTTAGCCCTGGCGATACCGGTTTCAAAGTGTGGCAAACCAAGTTCGGTAAGTTCGGTGCTGGCATTTGCTGGGATCAATGGTTCCCAGAGCTAGCACGCAGTTTGGCTCTACACGGGGCTGAAGCGATTTTCTACCCAACTGCAATCGGTTCTGAGCCTCAAGATCCAACACTGGACTCGCGTGATCACTGGCAACGTACAATGCAAGGTCACTCGGCAGCAAACCTCGTTCCAGTGATTGCGTCAAACCGAGTCGGCACTGAAGTCGATGATGGTATCGAGACCACGTTCTACGGCTCATCTTTTATCACTGACCACACCGGTGCAAAAATTGCCGAAGCACCACGTGAAGGTGAAACCATCATTTACGCAGAAATCGATCTCGCTGCGACAGCGAAAGCGCGTCACGCATGGGGCTTGTTCCGCGACCGTCGTCCAGACCTTTACACCAGCGTTGGTAAACTAGCTGTTTAAAGAGGCGTTAATATGAAGTTATCGACAACACCAGCGCAAGATGGCTTCTATTTTCCGGCTGAGTTTCAGCCGGTTAGTGAAGTTTGGCTAGCGTGGCCAGAAAGGAAAGACAACTGGCGTGATGACGCATTACCCGCGCAAGAAACCTTTGCCAGAATCGCGAACTTAATCGCGGAAGTGACCAAGGTGTGCGTGGCGGTATGCTCGCACAACTTTGACCGAGCGCGTCAAATGCTCCATTCAGACGTACGTTTGGTGGAAATCCCATTTAACGATGCGTGGATGCGCGATATTGGACCGACCGTGCTCGTGAATCAGGCGGGCGAGCGCCGTGGGATTAGTTGGCAATTTAACGCGTGGGGCGGCGAATACAACGGGCTTTACGATAACTGGCAGCAGGACGATCTTGTCGCTGGCTCGGTGTGCGACATCATCGGTATAGATTATTACCGCGCTCCGTTTGTACTTGAAGGTGGGGCGATTCACACCGATGGTGAAGGCACCCTTTACACCACAGAAGAGTGCTTACTTAGTCCGGGGCGAAATCCGCAATTGAGCAAAGCGCAAATCGAAGAGCAGTTAAAGGCGTATCTCGGCATCGAAAAAATCATTTGGTTGCCAAATGGTTTATTCAATGACGAAACAGACGGCCATATCGACAACCTGTTGCACGTTATCGCACCGGGTAAAGTGGTACTAAGTTGGACCGATGACCCAAGCGATCCGCAATACGCGTTATCTCGTCAAGCGGAACAAGTACTGAAATCTCAGCACGATGCGAGAGGGCGCGAGATTGAAATTGTCCGTTTGCCATTACCGGGTCCGTTGCATTACAGCGAGCGCGAAGCCAATGGCATTGACGCCAGTTCAGGAATGAGTCGACAAGCTGGCGAACGCCTAAGTGCCTCTTATGCGAACTTTCTTATCGTCAACGAGCATGTGTTCTTGCCGATGCTGGACGAAGAGACCGACGCTATGGCGATCGATATTTTGCAAAACGCGATGCCGGAGTACCAAATCATCGCGATACCGTCGAGAGAGGTTTTACTTGGCGGAGGGAACATTCACTGCATTACGCAGCAGATCCCTGCTTAAACATAAACTCGCCGCTGGCTTAGCGGCGATGATGAGTTGTCAAAAGGAATGACCATGCAACAGATACAAAACCAAACCCTTGTTTCGTTTATGGTAGCGAACCCACAACAGGGTATTGCAGTGACTAATCCGGCGACCGGAGAACTCCTCGGGTACGCACCAGTCTCAACCGAAAACGACATTTTAAATGGCATTGAACGCGCCAGTGTGGCGCAGAAAGAATGGGCGGCACTGCCAGCAAAAATGCGTGCTGGCATGCTCAATCGTTGGTTCCAACTCCTGTTAGAAAACAAAGCCGACCTTGGCCGCTTAATGACGTTAGAGCAAGGTAAGCCGCTGGCTGAAGCTCAAGGTGAAGTGCTTTACGGCGCGAGCTTTATCGAATGGTTTGCTGAAGAAGCGAAACGTACCTACGGTGAGACGATTCCTGCCCCAAGTGCGGACAAGCGTTTGGTGACCATCAAACAGCCAATTGGTGTTGCCTGTGCGATTACACCTTGGAACTTCCCAATTGCGATGATCACGCGCAAAGCAGGTCCAGCTTTAGCGGCAGGCTGTAGCTTTGTCGTAAAACCATCTGAATCTACGCCGCTGTCTGCGTTTGCGGTCGCTGAGCTTGCCTATCAAGCGGGTATCCCACGCGATGTGCTGCAAGTGGTATTGGGGGAAAACTCCCGTCAGGTCGGTGCTATCTTCACTTCGCATCCGTTGATTCGCAAGTTGTCTTTCACTGGCTCTACCCAAGTTGGTAGTGTGCTGATGCAGCAAAGCGCGGCGGACATTAAACGTACCTCAATGGAGCTCGGTGGCAACGCGCCGTTTATCGTATTCGATGATGCCGACATTGATGCTGCCGTGGCGGGTGCGATGGCGTCGAAGTTCCGTAACGCAGGCCAAACGTGTGTTTGTGCGAACCGTTTCTATGTACACAGCAAAGTGTATGACGAATTCGTTGCTAAGTTTGACGCTGCGGTTCAGCAGCTCAAAGTTGGTAACGGATTGGAAGAGGGGGTCAACATTGGTCCAGTGATCAGCGAGTCAGCGAAGCAAGGCATTCAGACGCTTATTGATGGTGCTATCGAGCAAGGCGCGAAGCCGGTTTCAGAACTTAAAAAGCTCGATGGTCTATTTATGCAGCCAGTGGTTCTCAAAGACGTTACTCACGACATGAAGATTGTTTCCGAGGAAATCTTTGGCCCTGTTGCGCCAGTGATTCGTTTTGACAGCGACGCACAGCTGATCGAAATGGCGAACGACACCATTTACGGTCTTGCGTCGTACTTCTACAGCCAAAACATCCACCGTGTTTGGAAAATCGCAGAAGCGCTCGAATACGGCATGGTTGGCATTAACGAAGGCATGATTTCTACTGAAGTCGCTCCTTTCGGCGGTGTTAAGCAGTCCGGCATCGGACGCGAAGGAGCAAAACAAGGTATCGATGAATACATGGACGTGAAATATCTCTGCTTTGGCGGCAACTAATTAAGGACAAAACAATGACAAACCAACAACTACACGAAAGAAGAAGCCAAGTTATCGCTCAAGGCATGGGCGCACTGTACCCACTTTACGTCGAGAAAGCAGAAAACGCTTACGTGTGGGATATTGAAGGCAACAAATACATCGACTTTGCAGCGGGCATTGCGGTAACTAACACGGGGCATTCTCATAAACGCATTAGTGAAGCGGTAAAAGCTCAGTTGGATAACTTCTCGCACACGTGTGCAATGGTCACGCCTTACGCGTCATTCGTTGAGCTGGCAGAAAAGCTGACAGAACTTGCACCAGGTGAGACTAAGAAGAAAGCGATTTTTCTAACCACTGGCGCCGAGGCGGTCGAAAATGCCGTAAAAGTGGCACGCGCTCATACAGGCCGTAGCGGCGTGATAGCGTTTAAAGGCGGCTTTCACGGTCGCACAAACATGACTATGGGGTTAACTGGTAAAGTTGCGCCATATAAAGCAGGCTTTGGTCCTTTCCCGAATGAAATCTATCACGCGCCGTACCCAAATGCGTTCCACGGCATCAGCGTTGAGCAAAGCTTACAAGCAATCGACGATCTATTTGCTTGCGATATCGAACCTTCACGCGTTGCGGCGATCATCTTCGAGCCAGTACAAGGTGAGGGCGGCTTCTACAAAGCACCTGAAGCGTTTGCACAAGGCTTACGTCAGCTGTGTGATAAGCACGGTATCATGCTGATTGCCGATGAAATCCAAACGGGTTTTGCTCGTACCGGTAAAATGTTTGCAACAGAGTACCTAGGCATTGAACCAGACCTAATGACAATGGCGAAAGGCATTGCTGGTGGTTTCCCAATCTCAGCGGTAGTTGGGAAAGCGGATGTGATGGACTCTGCACTACCCGGTGGTTTAGGTGGCACTTATGCGGGCTCGCCACTTGGTTGTGTTGCTGGTCTTGAAGTGCTGAAAATCATCGAAGAAGAAAACTTGTGCACTAAAGCGATGGGCATTGGTGAAGTGGTCAATGCACGAATGACTAAGCTGCAACAGTCAGTACCTGCTATCGGTCAAATCCGCACTACTGGTGCAATGATGGCGATTGAGTTTACTGACCCAGAATCAGGCAAACCACTGCAAGAGATGACCAAAGCGGTGATTTCTAAAGCGCAAGAAAACGGCCTTATCCTGCTTTCTTGTGGAGTAAAAGCGAACGTGATTCGTCTGTTACCTCCACTGACCATCGAATCTGACGTGCTAAATGAAGGCCTAGATAAGTTGGAAAAAGTGATTCTTGAAGTGGCGTAATTCACGCACTTTTAAATAGCAATAACAAATAAAGGAAGCGGTTGGCATCAATCGTTTCCTTTTTGTTTTTTAGCGTATCTGCTGCCTATCTAAAAAGTATTGCTCAAGATCCAAGTTGTCACTTTTATTACGGATGACTTAACAGTTGGGCTCGTTCTTACTTTTCACTTAGTCGCTACTTTGTTCTCCTCGAATGTGGTTTGGTGCTCACATTCTAAATCCCGACATCTGAAAGCCACTTGAGTCTATAATTTTATTGAGCGTCATTCCTCACTTTTTGGACTATAAAAATGAGATAGTATTCATATCCCACTTAGGTTGCTTGACAGATTAGCAGGACGAACTTTGATAACAAAGAATACAAGGTATGCCATTTTACTCGGCTTAGTTCCCATCGCCATATTTGTAGTGGCCTTTCATTCGATAACCAACTTTTACGTCAACTCGGTAAAAGCGTCGAAAATAGATGCTTACGTAGATTATTTAAATCAAAGGTCTGCCTATTTGGACGGAGCAATAGTGAAGCAGATTGCTCAGTTAGATTTTACTTGTAGTGATAGTGATGTAAGAACTTTACGCGACCCACGTTTTTATAACCGTTACATTCGTTTTATTGCGATGACCACAGAAGGCGGTAAAAAGTGTTCCACGGTTGGTAGTGAAGTGTCTCGCCCATCTAGTAGTGAACGATTTCAGATGGATGAAAACTTTTTCGCATCACTTATTTTGCCGCAACAGAATGACCAAATAGAGTGGATGGTCATTTATGATAATGAACACGTTGAAGTCTTCTGGGTGCTTGATAACAGTTGGGTTAACGAGGTAATAAAAACGCCTTGCAAAGACTGCCTATTTGTAGAGTTTAAGTATGATGAACCAATATTTGGTGATTTAACGATAAGCCGTGGCAAAGCGAATATTGCAGGAGAAGAAAACGCACTCTCAAAAGAGTTTTTCTTTTCAGGAGAGTCTCAAGCCAACATGCTCATAAAGATATACAGCGGTGAAAAACTTAAAAATTATGCTCAGGAAAGAGTACTTTTGTGGGGCGGTCTTGTAAGTGTGCTTGCTGGTCTTGCGACTGCCTTTGCATACATATCTGGTAAAAGCTTGAGAAAATCCATTACTGGTCTAATTGAAAATGGGATTAGTAATGCAGAATTTATTCCTTACTACCAGGCGATTGTCGATAGTCGCGATGGTAAGACAGTAGGATACGAAGCACTGATTCGATGGTCGCGGCGTGATGGAATGGTGCCACCAAATATGTTTATTGGTGCTGCAGAAGAAAGTGGCCTGATTATCCCGATGACCAATCAGCTTATTCGTAAAATCATACAAGACTTAAGTGACTTACCCGAGCATACGTGGGTCAGCATCAATATTGTTTCCTCCCATTTAGAGTCAGGCGTATTAACGAAGTTGCTGTCGGAGTTAAATTGGCCAATCTCGAATAGAATTCATTTTGAGTTGACCGAGAGAATACCAGTAAAAGACACTGAGGCCGCGAAAAAAGAGATTTTGTATTTAACGAATAAAGGCTACAAGTTCAAAATTGACGATTTTGGTACCGGATATGGTGGCTTTTCTTACCTACAAGATTTGGGCATCCGATGTTTAAAAGTGGATAAGATGTTTATTGATCCAATAGGATCTGACGACCAAAAATTGAAAGTGCTGGACTCAATTGTGTCTGCAGCGAACAAAGCGGAATGTGAGATGATTGCAGAAGGTGTAGAGAGCCAGGCTCAAGTCGAATATCTGGCTCAGCATGCGATTTACCTTATTCAAGGTTATGTTTACGCTAAACCAGAGCCCCTGACTAACCTTGCAAGCGCTTAATAGCCATAACGTCATAACATCCCGCTTTAAAGGTGCCAGTTTCCTAGGTTAGCGCTGATTTCTGCTGGTAGGCTCACACTTGAGGATTCCTAACACTCTCATTACTCCTAGAGTGTTAGGAATTAACGTTACTTAGGAGGAGAGTGCGGCTCTTTTCGTTTTGATTGACGTAATGAGCTGAGGTAGTAATGACATTACGATCATTCCCAGCATTAAGCTGTATTGCAGAGGAGTGAACGTTTCCCCCAATAGCAGTAGGCCCGAAACAATGCCTGCGACTGGGTTTGCAATACCACCAAAGGTAAAATCTACGACCGACATCCGCTGTAATAACCATACATACATGCCATACCCTAATGCGGTGTTCAGAATAATTACCCACAGTAACCCTAGAATATTCGTCATGGATACGTCCTGAACGACTGTAACATATGGCTCTGGATTGTTTATCGCCAGCACACTTGTTGCGATAGACATAATCACGCCACCCAAAATGAGCTGCCATGTTAGCACTGTCCACCAGTGCATTTTTGTACCTAGTGACTTTGTTACGCTACTTCCTATCACGATGCACATAATGGCGGAGATCATCGCAAGTAAGCCCACGGGTTCGAGAGAAATAGAGCTAGGATCAAATAAGAACCAAGCTAAAGCAATCAAAGTTGCGCCGCTTATCGCTTGAATGCCACTAGGCTGACGTTTGTAGACCGCCCAACCAAACAGCATCGCAAAAACGGGGACCGAAACCATACCAACACCAGAGATGGCAGAAGGAAGCGTCAACGCCATGACAAAAATGAGACCAAAGAAGCAAGCGATGTTGATGGTTCCTAAAACAAGCAGCACCTTCCACTCACTTCTTTTTGGAAACGAGGGCTTTATTGCCAGCAACAAAAGACCCGCAGGCAGTGCCCTTAGAGCGCCAAGTAAAACGGGAGGCCAGTCCGGTAGAGTAAACTGAGTAACAGCGTAAGTCGTCCCCCAAAAAAAGGCAGGAATCATCGCAAGTAAAATGTTCATGTTAAATATCTTTATGTAGAGATAATTAAATGTAACGATATCGGCAAGGTGGCTTTTTGTAAAGTATCTTTATGTTAAAATAAAAAACATATGATGTTTGGAGAGAAATAATGGATGCAATTGATAGAGTGGTAGAGCAGTGGGCTAGGGAGAAGCCAGACCTCGACACTGAACCGATGGCAATAATGGGTCGACTAATGCGAATTGCAAAACACATGGAATCTAGGGTCGCCGAGCTACATAAGAAGTACGATCTGAAAATGGGTGAATTTGATGTGTTAGCGACACTGCGTCGAGCTGGTTCACCATATTGTCTTACTCCCTCAGCGTTAATAGAGTCGATGATGCTCACTTCGGGTGCGATGACTAATCGCTTAGATAAACTAGAGAAGAAAGGGTTTATTACCAGAACCCATAGTAAAGAAGACCGACGTAGCGTCACCGTTGAACTAACAGAGCAAGGCTTAACCTTAATTGACAAGCTAATTTTGGAGCATGTAGACGTTCAGCAATCGTTATTGCATGGTTTAGAAGGCAATGAAAAAGCGCAGGTTAACCAGGCGTTAAAATTGCTATTGCCACAATTTGAATGAGAACGCAGAAGGAGGTAGGGGATATGAAAAGCAAAGAACTAGAACAATACTTAAGTACCTTCATGTGTGCAGAAAGCGATTTCCCATTTGGGCCTGAAGCGGTTGTTTACAAAATCAAAGGCAAGATGTTTGCCATCATTGCAGAGAGAAACGGTCGGGAGTATGTCAGCGTAAAAGTAAAACCAGAAGATGGAGAAGTCTTAACGTCGCAGTTTACGGACATTATCCCGGGTTATCACTTAAATAAGCGTCATTGGATAACGGTTTATTTTAACGGTGATGTCGAGGATGGGTTGATTCAAGACTTGTGTGAACGCTCTTATGCTCTTGTCGTTGCCAAGCTGCCGAAAGCACAACGAGCGTTGCTTGGTGAGTAATCGGCAACGCACTGGCCTCTGTTGTTTTGTCGCTCGTTGCTCGTAGCCTTTACGGAAAAATTCGCACCTTTTTCATCCTCGGGCTATATAAGAATAAGAAGGTGGAAAAGGGGAATGATATGCGAGCATTATCTGAATGGCTAAAAGAATACGGGGAGAGTCACCAAAACCCTATCAACCAAAAGATTCACACAATCGCAGTTCCAGGTATTTACCTTTCTGTGGTTGGACTTATTTGGTCGATTCCCCAGATTTCATTATTAGGCTTCGAACTTAATTGGGTTTGGGTAGCGGTGATCCCCACTTGGGTTTTCTATTTTCGTTTGTCTCTGAGTGTATTCATGATGATGATCGGCTACACATTAGCGTGCATTGGCCTTATTTGGTCGCTAGAGGTATTGATGTTGCCCGTTCTGCATATTTCTATGCTCTTGTTTGGCGTATTGTGGATATTGCAATTTATCGGTCACAAGATTGAAGGTAAAAAACCGTCGTTTTTTGAGGATTTACAGTTTCTACTCATCGGCCCGATTTGGGTGTTCAGAAAACACTAGCGATAAGCAAAATCAGGCATCATCCGAATGATACAAGACATATAACGTTCAGAGATTATGTAGCTCTTACTACATAATACCTCTCCTTCTTATTGCCACGACAAGCATTCACTTTAGATACGCACTATGATTAAAGAGGTGCCAACGCACTTTACGCTATCGAGATACTTAAACTTACGGCAAGTTTACTTTAGGGGGATGAATGTACGACCGACAATATAAATATGCCTATTGGAGAGAAGAGCGTAAAAAAGGCAAATGGCACTATATATTAAAGTCCTTCTTTATGATTTGTTGTGCATTACTGCTTGGTAAAGTCATCGGTTTGTTCATTTTTGGAGAGCTGCATTCTTTAAGCGACATTTGGGAACAACTCCCTGCGGATGTTTTTATTATGATGCTCGTGGGCTTTCCAATTAGTGTCCTTGGTTGGTACCACGAAGAGTCAAAGTTTTTCCGGGCACTGCGACGCAAAGAAAAGCGGTTAAAAGGCAATCAAAACAAACCGAAATAGAGTAACCTTTGTCTCTGTTTGGATTGCCACTTACCTATCTGAACGATTCTATCCCTTCCAGTCGTTTAGCGTTTAGTTACGTGTTGCAAAAAGCCTTCTT
Organism: Vibrio sp. 811; assembly: GCF_033339195.1. Classification (NCBI taxonomy): domain Bacteria; kingdom Pseudomonadati; phylum Pseudomonadota; class Gammaproteobacteria; order Vibrionales; family Vibrionaceae; genus Vibrio; species Vibrio sp. 811. Next base: position 193,695 of record NZ_JAWOUB010000002.1, on the reverse strand, counting down.
AATGCCACAGCCCCTAGTGTTGTGGAAATTGGTACTGTAAGAAACATTAAAAAACGAAGTTGAGCATTAGCGTATAAAGGCTCGCACTGTCATCCTTTGGGGCTGATGAAAACGCGCCAGAGCTATTATTGTAGGCGTTGAACCTTTGCCATTCTGCGTTCAGGGAAACGTTGTAATCTAGGTCATATCTCAACCCGAGTAAGAAACTGTCTCCACTTTTTTTATCCCGACTATTAAACTGCTGACCGTAAACAATATAAGGAGTTAGCTTGTTTACATTATAACTTGTTGTCGCGTACCAAGATGAGGAAAGATTGCTGGTCTGTCCTTCTGCCATAATCACAATGTTATCGAGCTCGTATCTTAACCCTAGAGAAAACAGATCGATCGTGTTGTTTTTTTCTGTTTCAACTAGACGGTCAATGATTGTGGTTCCGCCACCGGGAGTGGATTGCTCAATGTTAGAGAGCGTCGTTGTTTGATCATAATCGCCGTGGAGGTAGGAAAAATTCCAACGATAACTCTCTCCGCTTAGCGTTAAGTTCATCCCTGCAGTGTTGTTTGACTCAATTTCCAATTCAGTGCGTTCATTGATGGTTACGTCACTATTGTCTTTAAACCCGACAAACGGCATGGCGGTAAGTACGATTTGCTCATTAAGGTCATGAATCCAGCGTGCAGATAGGCCGTTATAAGCTGTGATACCTAGAATGCTGTCATATACCTCATTCGGTGGGCGGGCTTGGGTAAAAGCGTGGCCGACATAGTTGTACTCAGACATCAAAAACAGTGGCAGTCTTAAGCGTCCTCCTCGTATTTCTATGTTTTTATAGGTATAAGCCAAATACGCCCACTCGAGCTGAGGCGAGCTCCAATGGTCTTGCGGGCGCTTTACGACTTGTGCGGATGCCCGAAATGCCTTGTGAAAATAATCGAGCTGCATGCCGAAAGTGGTATCGCAATCGAAACAAGATTCATCGCCAATAAAGCGGTTAACTAGTACCGTAGTTGGGTTATCGGATTTTGCCCACGAAGTAGAGCCAAAACCACTTAAAGAAAGTTGTTCTGTTAGTTCAATCGTGGCTGAGCTCGGAAAGGTCGCGATACTCAGCGATAACATGGTTAAATATTTTTTCATATCAATTCTCCGAGCTAACCACACATAAAACATGAGCATTACTAGGGACGCTCGATGTTGGGGCATAACCAATTCTATTCGGCTTCTCTTGCATCCATGCTATGAGGTCATCAATGCTGGAGCGTGCAATCACTTTTGGCGGTCTAGCTTTACCTGAAAAAGACAAGCTTGCCCAATGCGCGTTCATTTGCGCTAAATTTTTGTTGAGAAGATAACGATAGAACTCAGCTCTTTCTGTTGATGTCGCAGGCCAGTCAGAGAGTTCAATTCGCTGGCCTTGTAAAAGTTGCGTCTTCCCTCTGTACAACTTTCGCGCTTTATTGACAGTGAGCGGAGAGAATTCGTCATTAAATGAGAAAACGGCGTAGCTCTCTGCAGCGAGAGCTTGGCAATTTAATGAAAGAAGGGCAATCAGAATAAACAGATAGCGTTTTATGTAACGCAAAGGAAAAGCAACGCGAGAATGATTTCTACTCATAGAATCCACCTACATTGCTTGTTCAATTTGATACAACAGTTTTTCTTTGCGCACAGGCTTTGGTACGTAGGCATCCATTCCTGAATCAAAGCAGCGTTGAATATCATCATCAACGACGCTTGCTGTTAATGCGATAATGGGCGTCTTAGCTAATCCTTTACTCGCTTCATAAGCTCTAATTTGCCTAGAAGCTTCAAACCCATCCATTATGGGCATCATGCAATCCATCAAAATAACATCAAACTTTCCATCTTTTTGGAACATTTCGACTGCAATTTGACCGTTTTCTGCGACTTCGAATTGATAGCCTGCTTTAGATAGCAATAGAGAAGCCACTTTCTGGTTCACTCTATTATCTTCGACAAGCAAGATGCGTTCGGAGCGAATAGGCGTTACCGTTGCTTCTGGTTGCTCAGAACTTGCAGGTAGTTCATGAGTTTTATCGGGGGTGGTGTTCTCTTGGTGTGGTTCAGCAGGCGTCGTGTTGGAAACGCGTAACCCTATTGCCTTATCTAACTTCTCTTTAAGCAACCCTGCTTTAAACGGTTTGGGCACATAGTCATCCATTCCAACGTCAAAGCATTTTTGTATATCGTCATCGACCACACTTGCCGTTAGAGCAATAATCGGAATTCTGAAAGCGCGTTTTTCTTTTACTTCTATTTGACGAATTATTTGGGTGGCTTCAAATCCATCCATTACGGGCATCATGCAGTCCATTAAAATTAGGCTGTATTGATTCTGTTGAAATTTCTCAACTGCTTCTTGTCCGTTTACTGCGACATCAAAGTCGAAGCCAGCTTTTGTGACGTGTAGCCCCGCGATTTTTTGATTGACCGTATTGTCATCAACGACCAAAATTTTCGGCAAAGATTTAACATGTTGCGCTGAAATGCTCTCTTGTTGTGCGTGCGAGAAGTTTGCCGCACAACTTTCAAGTGCTTTAATTAAGCGCTGCCCTAGTAGTGGCTGAGTGACCAAGGCGCTGATACTGCTTCTAAAGTCGAATTGTGGGCTATGAAGGTGCTTGATGAGGCAGACACGAATGTTTCGTTTACAAAGGCTTTCTATCTCATCGATATGCATCGCCGCTGCATTTGGTGATGCTTCTACATGAATAACGATAACGCGCTCGTTATCAATCCACGTTGGCAACGCACTTAAGGTATCTACTGACTGCGTTATATTGATGTTGAAAAAACTTAACTCGTTACGCAGTTTTTGTTCTAGTTGAGTACTGCTGCATACAATCCATATGTCGTTGTGATTCAGAGCGTGATAAGCGTTAAACTCTTGAGTCACCACAGGAGCAGTTAGTTCAAAGAAGAAGCGACTGCCTTTACCTTTCTCGGATTCAAGTTGAATTTCTCCACCCATTAGCTCAACTAATTGCGTGCTAATGGCAAGCCCAAGTCCAGTTCCCCCAAATTGTCGGGTAGTAGAGTTATCCTCTTGGGCAAATGGAGCAAATATTTTCTTTTGCTGCTGGGCATCAATACCAATCCCAGAATCTTTAACGGAAAACTCGATGACCGCTTCACCATTTTTTATTTCGCGGGTGATGACCGATAGCTCTACACTGCCTTGTTCGGTAAATTTTACGGCGTTAGACATGAAGTTCATGACAACTTGGCGTATACGATGGTCATCCAACATTACGTGGTAAGGCGTGTTACGGCTAATGTTGACTTGCACATCGATGCCTTTTTCCTTTGCTTTTGGTGAAATGATAGAAGCAATGTCATAGATAGACTCTCGAACACAAGTTGAATGTGGGCTAATGAGCAGCATCCCAGATTCAATTTTTGAGAAGTCTAGAACGTCATTAATTAAACTCAAAAGCAGTTGGGAGGAGGTTTCAATCGTGTCGACGTAATCGCGTTGTGTGGCAGTCAGGGAAGTATCGGATAAGACTTCAGAGATACCAATAACGCCATTTAGCGGCGTGCGGATCTCGTGGGACATGTTGGCCAAAAAGCTACTTTTGGCTTTACTCGCCTTAATTGCATCATCTTTTGCTTGTTCTGCATCTTCTTTAGCTTGTGTGAGCTTTAGTCTGGACAACATCCGCTCATCACTAAGCTTTTTTACCTCTCGAGCAAACTTACTCAGCTCGTCTTTACCCTTTATTAGTTGAGCAAGAGGTGAATTTTCAGTGTTACTTTGTTCATTGCTTTCGTTACTGAGAAATTTGAGGACTAGATTCAAGTTTCCAGTAACTTTTCGCACCAATCTTAGCGTTAAACTTACGACCAACAGCGTTAAAAGGCTCATCATTGCGATAAAGGTAAAGCGGTGCTGTGTCGTCGTGTTGATTGTCTTTGATATATCATCACTCAGCTGTTGTTCCATTTTGTCGTCAACACTTTGTAATAACGATAAGCGTTTGTTGAGTGCAGATAACCCCGCATCAATCTCATCCGGGGTTAATGATTTGAGTTGAGCTGGTTGCAATAAATAGGCACGAAACTCTTGGCTTTTGATAAAGACTTCACCCGTAAACGTCTCAATGAGCAGATCTACTTGTTGTTGATTGGCATTTAGCGTCACAAAACGCTCTAGAAATAGTTGTTGGTTCTGGACTAAAGATTGGATAGAAGCCTGTGTTGTGAGGTCATACTCGTTATTTTCCTCTGAAGATCGAATCAAATATTCGCTTAATCTATGCTCTTCAGTAGACCAAAACATCAACCATTCAAGTTGCATCAAAGAAGAAAGGTGAGTGTTTGTTTCATAACTCACATTTCTAAAATAGACTTTGTCTAAGCTCATGAGGATTTCTTTGAACGTATCAGCGCGCCACTCTGCCGCATCTAACTTTTCCTCTTGATTTTGCGAAGAGAGCATCGAGAGGGTTGCTTCCTCAAAGCTTGTCAACTGGTTTAGTATCTCAGCGCTTTCACCGAATACTGGTGCAGCGGTGTCGCGTAACAATTGAGATATCTGCTGAGTTTTTAGTTGCTTATCTATTACATCAGGGTTATTCGGTAGGTGATAAAGCGAAGATACGCGGTCGATGTAGACAGAGAATAACTGTGCTTTTTGTAGTTCCTGAGCCTGGATAGAAAGGCTTTGTACATGTTTACCCGCGAGGACAAGCAACAATAAAATTGGCAGCAAAACCAACCCAAATAGCTTTTGTTTTACCGACAGGTTGTTCCAAGAAAAGATTCCTACCACGCGCATTTCCATATCCAAGAAGTTGATATGAAAAGTGTAGTTTATTTATCTCAGATGTTAGATTTTAAGAGAAAATTCATATTAATGAGGTGGGGGAAGTGTGACCGATATTGCATTACGAGTACTAACGCGCTAAGCGGCAATAGTTAACAAAACGGCGTTCTAAGCAAAGTGATTGACGCTTTGAGCGCCATTCCCTCGTTGGTATTCAAATGCAATCAATTCCTCGGCAGGTACAGGTCTACCTAAGAAAAAACCTTGTACGACGTCACAGTGGAGAGACTCCATTCGTGTGAGCTGAGTTTGAGTTTCTACGCCTTCGGCTACTACTTTCATTCTTAGGTTGTGAGCCATGGATACAATCGCGCGAACTAATGAATCGTCTTGATCGCTTTTTCGGATTTGAGCGATAAATGAACGATCAATCTTGAGCCCGTCAAAAGCCATATGTTGTAGGTAGGCAAGGGCTGAATACCCCGTACCAAAGTCATCTAGCCAAACTTCCACTCCGATACTTTGTAGTTTTTTAAGCACATATTGAGCTTTCTCTGTATCATCAATAAAAAGTGACTCTGTCACTTCAACATGAATGGTTTGAGGGGCGACATCATGTCGTCGTAAATACTTAGAAAATAATTGACTTAAATCTTGGCGATAGATTTGCCTTGGGGATAAATTTAATGCGATGTGAAAATCAGTACCGAAATGTTCTGCCCACATTGCCCGCTGAGCAACTGCTGTCTCAATGATATGTTCTCCAAGCTCCAATATTAAATCACTTTGCTCTGCGATCGGGATAAACGATTCTGGACTGATATAGCCTTTCTCGGGATGATTCCACCTAACCAATGCTTCGACCCCAATTAGGCGATAGGTTTTTAGATCAAATTGTGGTTGATACCACAGCTCGAATTGAGACAAGTCACGTACTGAACGACGCAGTTCTCGTTCTATGTATAAACGTTGTTTAATCGTTTCATCAAACGTGGAATCGTATATCGTCATAATGTCTTTACCGCGTCTTTTAGATTCCTGCGCCGCAAGAGAGGAAAGCTGTAAAAGAGACTCAGCGTTTGAACCAAATTCTGGATACACAGCAATTCCGAGGCTTGCCGTAATTTGAATATCGTTCTCTTCCAAACTAAAGGGAGAGAGTAGTTGGCGATGAATAGCGTGCGCTTTTTCTGTAGCTTCATGATTGTCCGAGCACGGAAAGGCCAGTACAAATTCATCCGCACCTACTCGACTTACGATGGTAGAAAGGCGGTAAAGCGGCTTAAAATAACTCGGCAAACGGCCTTGAAGCTCTGAGGCAAGATGGCCTAGCAATTTATCCCCAATGTTATGTCCATAGTTATCGTTAATGTGCTTAAAGTCATCCAAGTCAATAAACACAACCGCGAGTGAGGGGGATTTGTGGTCAGTTATTTGCGTTTGAATATCAATGAGTAACTTTTCTCGGTTTGGCAGGGAAGTCAGAATATCGTGGTATGCCATGAACTCAACTCGGCTGGTGTATCGGTTCACTTTGTTTGACATTTTGTTGTACGCTGAAATAAGTTCTCCCACTTCATCTTTGCTTTGTATGTCGGTGACTGGCAGCGCTTGGGTATTTGACTCTGAAAATTGATCTTTTAGTTGCTTGAGTGGCTTAGTTAACGACCGCCCCAAAGCATAAGCGATGATGCTACCGAATAGAACGGATATCCCACTGATCGTTAGCAGCAAGTTAAACATCTTCTGTTTATCGTTTGAGGTAATCGCTTGGACTTGTTCAATGTTCTGTTCTTTCTCTTCCAGTAGGTGTATCAAGTTAAGCTCAAGATACACCGCCCCAAGAGTAATGTTTGATTGCTGAATCGGCGCTGCGATCTCCAACTGATGCTTGGAAAAGGAAACGAGAGTTCTAGATTCTTCTATTGCTTTCAAAATAAAAGGAGAGCGGTAATGAGGTTGGGCAAACATCCTTAGCTGAGTAGTGCCGTCGTGAAAGATTAGCCCTTCATTGTCAACAACATGTATTTTCGAGACATCTGGCTGGCTCAATGTTGCCTTAATTTGCTCATACGCTTGACTGATATTGTCTGTATAGAGTGGATCAAAAAGCTGTTTTGATAATAGCTCTGCATAAACCAACCCTTTTTGCTTAACGTAAGATTCTGTTTTTTCTTGAGAGTTGTTCGTGATTTGTTGAGTTAAGCTATTTGAATATGCATCGTAACCGTGCATGTATAACGCAAGATTTATCACCACAACAAACAAGACAACGAACATTGTCGAGCAAATGTATTTGGTTTCGAGTGAGAGCTTTTGAAACATCAATCCACCTTCGGTAATAAGTGAACTGACTTGCGCACTGTACTTAAGGAGGCTCGCATTTCTGGAGTAAGCGCGCTGAATTTTTTGGTGTTCTGAAACTTTTTAAGTGCGAGAGAGCCTTCGTGAGTTGTATCCATATCAAGCAGTATGGACGTGATTTTACGCTGTTGCTCTAGGCTCATGCTTGGAGAAGCGAGAATCAAATCCCTGGGTATTTCAACAGAACGAGAAAAAATCGCTAGTTTGTCTTTCATGTTCTCTGGCAAATCTTTGGGATTGTTCCAGTTGAAGTTACTGAATGCTCCTGCTGCAACTCTCTGTTTATATACCCATACAGATAGGTTGATTTCATTTGACTGAGCGAGTTGCTCATCAAGGAATAAATAACCAATGCTGTCTTTGGCCGGTTTGTCATCAGGAGAGGGAAGGTATTGCAGTTTTTCTCCGTGATTCAGCAATGTAATCGCAGGTAGGTAATAGCTGCTGGTAGACGTGCGCTTTTCGAAAACAAGCGTTTTTCCGCGCAGGTCAGAAAGTGACTCAATGCCACTCTCTTTATTAGTAAAGAACACCGTATGATATTTTTGCAGGCCTTTTTTCCATCGTATAGCAAGGATTTGGCTATTAGACTCCTTTTCTAAGGTCATCGCATTAAAGGGGGTCGCCGTTGCAATTTGAACGGTGCCATTTTCAAGCGCAACCGCGAGCTGACGATAATTTTTAAATACCTTTACCGCCCCTTTTGCGTAACCATATTCAGTCATATTTTCAGTTACATACTGAGTAAGGGGCGTCGCTTTTTTGATTTTGCTTTGGGCTTTATTGGACACAATGCCAAATGTGAATGTTTTCTCAATATTTTCTTGTGCACTGACAACAAAAGGTGAACTCAGCAAAGTGAGTAATAACAGAGTGCAGGCAGGTTTCATCCGGCTTCAACTTCCTTCTGGTGCATGTCAGTAATATTTAGTATTTATCAATGTGCCGAAATCAATCTTAAAAACAGTATGATGTACAAATTTCGTTGTGTGCGCAATTTTTATAATGTGACTTGGTCACTTATTCCGTTCAAATAGTACCGAATTTGACGTTTATGTACAGGATGAATGTATCACCGTGAGTCTGAATTCACTGGATTCTTGGTCAAGCGCTGTATTGGCTGTGAGCTAATGCGCCTTATGTATCGCTATTTTGTACTAAGAAAATTTTTCCAATTGTTTTTGATACTTTTTCTCGAGAGCTTCATTGCCTGCTGCACGTTCAAGTTGAATCATGAGTTGCAAAGAGGGCTTCTTCACGCCATACATTTGATTGAATCTCATTAATCGAATTCTAGCTTCAGTATAATCACCGCTATCAATTTCTATTTTAGCGAGTTGCAAAATCGATTTTGGTCTATGAGGGTCATGATCGATAGCTCTAGTAAAGTAGTATCTCGCTTTGTCTTTATCTTGTGATTTTAGCGCACAAAAAGCTGCATTCTCATAGCTCGCTGGAATAAGGTAGTAATAAGGCTGCTCAATGGCTCGATTAAACATCTGATCGGCTTTTTCGAAGTCACCTCGCTTGCAAAGAAAAGTACCGTAGTTATTGAGCACATTTCCGTTTTTAGTGTGTTGGCGTAGAGAGCGTTTATACATCTGTTCGGCTTTAATATCTTCACCAACCGTTTCGTAGTAGTGAGCCATAGATAATTGCGCGCGATAGTATTGAGGTGCGTGGTTTAAGGCTTGTTGTAAGTTATCATGCGCGCGAATCATGTTACCGCCGTCTAAATAACCTAAGCCAAGTGCGATACGTGATTCTGCCATTGCCACAGGATCGGCTTTAACGACAGGGCTTCCATCTTCTTTCACCGTCACGCAACCCACGAGTGCAAACTGAGACAATAATATTAGTGCACCGAGCTTTGCTGTTTTCATTCTTTATCCCTACATCCCTGAATCTTTCTGCATGATATGAATTACTTAGCAAAAGCCTATTGAGGAAAAAACACTATGCGATCAGGTTTGCAAACTGTTATGAAAAAGCCGCCATATGGCGGCTTGGTTCACATATTGCATTTCGGTAATGATGAGTGCTTTGTTTGCTTATTTTGAAGCTAATCGTCTTTAGTGAAAGCATCTTCACTGAAGTGATCGAGGTCGTACGGTGTTTGCTGATAAACACAGTAGTTCAGCCAGTTTAAAAAGAGGAGGTGTCCATGGCTTCTCCAGCTTGCAATTGGTGGGTTATCTGGGTTGTTGTTTGGGTAATAGTTGACAGGAATAGCGGGCTCCATACCTTCGCTTAAATCTCGGATATATTCATTATGTAAGGTGTGAGAATCATACTCAGGGTGTCCTGTGACAAAGACATTGCGTTTGTCTTTTGTGGTGGCTAAGTACACACCTGCGACATCCGATGTCGCTAAAATGTCTAAGTCAGTATGCTCTTCTAGAAAGTGAGGCGAAAAATCTGCGTAACGCGAGTGAGGAGCCAAAAACGTGTCATCAAATCCGCGTAAGATAGGGTGAAATTGATGATGGATTTGATGATGATACACGCCTGAAAGTTTTTCTTTACGCGTTTTTTTAGGTAGATCGTAGAGTAGCTTTAACCCTGCTTGCGCAGCCCAGCAAACATAAAGAGTGGATGTCACATGATCTTTTGCCCACTCCATGATGGTTTTGAGATGATCCCAATAAATGACATCTTCAAATTGCACCAAACCTAATGGAGCCCCAGTAATGATCATGCCATCGAAGTTTTTATCTCGCACCATTTCAAATTGGCGATAAAACGTGTCTAAATGTTCAGTTGGCGTATTTTTACTCGGGCGGTTATCAATGCGCAGTAATTCGACGTTAACCTGTAGTGGGCTGTTTGAGAGTAGACGCAGAAACTGAGTTTCAGTCTCTATTTTTTTTGGCATCAGATTAAGGATCAGTACTCTTAAAGGACGTATTTCCTGACTCGCTGCACGCGTTTCACTCATCACGAAGATGTTTTCTGTCCTTAATACATCGGTAGCTGGTAATTGATCTGGAATTCTAATTGGCACGACTTTCTCTCCCTAAGTATAGTCAATCTAGACGTCTATACTTCTAAAGCTAACTTAATTAAGTTTAGATGTCGATACGAAATCCGACTTTTCAATCTACTCTTTACATTATGGTAAACCGTACTCGGGGTTGTCACACAATTGTGACTAAAGCAGAGTTTCTGATGAGATAGGTTTGAAACGCAGTGTGTACTATTTGCTGGTAATTATGCGATCACGTTAATATGTGAAGGTGACTTCGTAGTAAGGAAGTCTCAAATTAATGAGCCATACTAAAAACAATCAGCTCACCATTTTGCATTAATGTGCATATTTGGAAACATCGTCAGTGGAGGACATTATGTTCGGTATTTTCAAGAGAAAGACAAAGATTCAGAGCATCGCTCAAGAAGTTCCTTGCGTGCTACTGCATTCGTTTGGTGATAAAGACATTTATACGCCGGAAGAGATTGATCAAGCTCTTCAAAAGCTGGGTTATGATAAGAGCAAGGATATCAGTCATTATCAGTATGCGTATGGAATGTTTGCCGATGAAGCCTCTTACGAGCTCCTAGAACTAACGGATGAGCTAGGTAATTATGGTCATTTCCAACGTGAAGTAGGTAAGATGCTACTCAATACACCTGAGCCGATTGATATGCATATCTACTTTGAAATTTCTCGTCAGCACCAAAACGTCAGCCTTTCACCTGGTCATCAAAAAGTAAGCGAAAGTGATGGTGTGTAAACATCGTTAGTGGTATTCCATCGTGAGATGAGTTGGGTATAATGCGCGGCCTAATTATCCGGACATGTTGTCGGTTACATTTCTGTTGAGCGTTAATGCCTTATGTTCAAAATGCTTGTCTCTATGCCACCAATGTTGGCGCTGTCGATCGCGATTGTATGTGAAGTGATTGCCACTTCTTATATTCCCAAAACAGAGCAATTTACGAAAGTAATGCCGAGCACAGTCGTTTTGATTGGTTACGGCATCGCTTTCTTCTTGCTTTCCGTCACAGTGCAAACAATGCCTGTTGGGGTTGTTTATGCCATATGGAGTGGTGCTGGGATCGTTTTGGTTGCGACGGTTGGTTACTTTGTTTACGGACAGCGTCTAGACTTACCAGCCCTAGTTGGTATTGGGTTTATCATCGCTGGTGTGTTGATCGTAAATTTATTATCCAAAACAGTAGGGCACGAATAACGCCACTCTACTTGTTAAGTGAATAAGAAGCCGCAGCGAGAAATTGCTGCGGCTTTTTAGTGCAAATTCAATCGCTAATGGCGAGTATTGATATGACGTCTTATTGTTGTATTCATAACGGTCGCATTATGTGATTGAAAAATAGACATTATTTAGCGCATTGAAAATACAAAGTTATGTTTCTTCAAACTTTAGGAAAGGGCAGTAGATAAATCACTCCGATAGATGTTAACGTGGCGACTCATCTTTACTGCTTTTTCATTCCCTACATATTTCTGCAAAGTTCTTATTGTGTAGTGTGTCGAAGAACCATAGAATCCGCGCGCTTTAATTTATGTTATTAGCGTTATCAATGATAAAAGTGCAGTCCATTATCATTGTTTTTATCACTTATAGATGGGCACATCTGACAATACTTACATGAACAAATACAAAAAGCCTGCTTTCAAGGCCGAATTTCTTTTGCCTCGTTACTGGGGAACGTTAATTATCATTAGCGTGATGTACTTACTTAGCCTCCTTCCTTTTAAAGTTCAACTAGCTTTGGGACGCAACATTGGTCGTTTAGCTATGCGATTCATGAGAAAACGTCAAGTTACGATCAGACGCAATCTTGAGCTTTGCTTCCCTCATATGGAAAAATGCCAACGCGAAGCAATTCTAAAAGACAACATCGACAATACTGGCATCGCACTTTTTGAGACCGCAATGGCATGGTTTTGGTCAGATAAACGGGTAAACAAACACGTCACGATAAAAGGCATGGAGCATCTAGAGGCTTTAGAGAAGTCAGGCAAAGGTGCATTAATGTTGGCCGTACACTCAATGAATCTAGAGTTAGGTGCTCGAGCTTTTGGCATTAAAAAGTCTGGAACCGGTGTTTATCGCCCAAACAATAATCCGTGCTTTGATTATTTTCAGTATAAGGGACGCTCTCGCTCTAATCGTACACTGATTGATCGTAAAAACGTCAAAGCCATGCTTGAAGCACTTAAAACGGGTGAGCGGGTTTGGTATGCACCGGACCACGATTATGGTAACCGACGCTCGACATTTGCACCGTTATTTGCCGTTAAAAATGCTTGTACTACGACAGGCACAAGTTTGTTGGTTGATTCTACAGATTGCGCCATTGTGCCTTTTACGATGGTAAGAGGAAAAGACGGACACTATACCCTAACCATTAGTGCGCCCGTCGAAGGTTTCCCGAAAGAGGATCATCAACGCGCCGCCGCATTCGTGAATCAAATAGTTGAAACATCAATCATGGCAAGTCCGAGCCAGTATATGTGGCTTCATCGTCGGTTTAAAACTAGACCAGAGGGTGAGGACTGTTTGTACAAGCCTAGGCTCATCCCTAGCTTGGCATAACACATAGAGAGCCTACAAAAAGCCCAAGGAACATACGAACCTTGGGCTTTTACTTTCTATTCTTTTCGCTTTATAAGTAGCGATCTTTTAGGTGAGCTTGAAAGTGTTTAGCATTCAGTGTTTCACCCGTGGCTTGTTTTACCAATTCATCAGTGGTGAATAAGCTACCTTTACTCCAGATGTTTTCCGAGAGCCAATTGAATATCGGAGCTAAGTCGCCAGAACGAATAACCGCATCTACATCGACGGTTTGTTTCATTGCTGCCATAAATTGTGCAGCGTACATCGCACCGAGCGTGTAGGACGGGAAATAGCCAAAACTTCCGTCTGTCCAATGGATATCTTGCATACAGCCATTTTTGAAGTTTCCTTCGGTTGATAGCCCCAAGTACGCTTTCATCTTTTCGTTCCAGAGTTCTGGTACATCTGTATGTTTGATGACGCCGTTCATGAGATCTCGCTCAATTTCATATCGAAGAATAACGTGAGCAGGATATGTTAGTTCGTCAGCATCTACGCGAATAAAGCCTTTTTCTACGCGAGTGTAAATTTTGGCTAAATTGTCTTTTTCGAATTCACTACCAGAAAAATGGTTAGAAGCCAGTCGAGCGAGGTGATCGATAAACGCGCTGCTTCGTCCTATTTGCATTTCAAAGAAGAGTGATTGTGATTCATGAATACCCATAGAGCGAGCTTCTCCCGCGGGTGTTCCTGATAAATCTTTTGGTAGCCCTTGCTCGTATCGAGCATGGCCAGTTTCGTGGACAATCCCCATCAATGATTGGACAAACTCGTTTTCATTATAACGTGTCGTAATACGCACATCTGTCGGTACACCGCCACAAAATGGGTGGGTACTCTCATCAAGTCGACCGTGTTCAAAATCGAATTGAAGTAGCTTCATGACTTCCAAACCGAGCGCTTTTTGCTTTTCCGCAGGGTAGTGCGCAGTTGGCAATAAGATGTTGTCTGATTGTTGTTTTTCAAGCGCTTCATCGATCAAAGTAGGAAGCCAGGTTTTCACGTCAGCAAAAAGAATGTCTAACGACGCAGACGTTGTGCCAGGCTCATAAACATCGAGCATGGCATCATAAGGAGTCGTGCCATTTGCTTCGGCTCTAATTTGCGCTTCTTCCTGCGATAGCTTTACGACTTCAGCCCAGTTCTTTTCAAAACCAGCCCAGTCGTTTTCTCCACGCTGTGTACGCCATGCATGTTCACATTTGGAGCCAGCAAGAGATTGAGCTTGAACTAATGATTCTGGTAGTAAGTTAGCTTGCTGCCACCCACGCTTCATTTCTCTTAGGATAGATTTTTCTTTTGTAGACAGCGTCTCTTCTTCTGCCTGAGCGAAAAGCTCTCCCAAGTGCGGTTGAGTCATTAAAGAATGGATATGTACATCGAGCTCTGCCGTGGCATTCGAGCGTGCTTCAGCGCCACCAGGTGGCATGACCGCTGCTTGATCCCAATCTATGATGGCAGATAGATGCTCAAAATTTGCCACTTTTTTGGAATGTTCAACGAGTTTTGTAAATGCGTTCATGTGACTACTCTTATTCTTTTGTTCTTTCCCTAAACACCCGATAACGGGTCCTTCATATGGTGTTGCACTAAGCAACCTGCGTTAATTTACTAATAATTAACAATTAACTCCAACCCATTGTCCATAAACTCACCCAGTTGTATAGCTCTCTTAAAAAAGAAGCTTGCGAATCTTGTGGATTGGCGGTATTGATGAAGGATTGACAATTAATTATCACGATAATATGGATATTTTGAATTTCGAGGCATTTATTATTGCCATTACGATTTTAACGTTAACGCCAGGTTTAGATACTGCACTTGTTATCCGTAACACTAGCCGCTCGGGCCTAAAAGATGGATGTACAACCAGTCTAGGGATTTGCTTTGGCTTATTCGTACATGCTTTTTTTTCTGCGGTTGGTATCTCGGCGATTCTTGCGCAATCAGCAGAGTTGTTCCAAATCGTAAAAATGATTGGCGCGGCTTATCTTATCTGGCTTGGTTTGAGCAGTTTAAAAGCGCTAATGTCGTCGAAAGATGGATTGACCGTGACCGAGCAGATTCACGAAGTGTTTAATGGTAAGCGCTCTTTTAGAGAGGGCTTTCTTTCTAACGTCTTGAACCCAAAAACGGCGGTTTTCTATTTGGCTTTCTTGCCACAGTTTGTGAATCCAGAAGGTTCACCCTTGCTTCAATCAATGATGATGGCATCTGTACATTTTGCTATTGCGATGGTTTGGCAGTGTGGTTTAGCTGGCGCGCTTAACTCGGCTAAAAATCTACTAAAGAATGCAAGCTTTATGAAGTGGATGGAAGGCGCGACGGGCGCAGTATTAGTCGCACTTGGTGTGAAGTTATTGATTGAAAAACCCGTTTAATGCGTAATATTTATCGATTGTTGATACTACTCGCTTTATTTATTGTGGGGGTAGGTGCCGCTGTTGTTTGGCATACGTGGCCACAAGTACAGTTTGCGCAACGCGGCATGATCTGGTCTTGGCACTGGGGCTACTTCGAGCCTTTTGCTAATGGAATACAACAAACGCGAACTCAAGATACTAAACAGTTATTGCTCAGGCGTGTGTATTTGCATGACGCTATTGTCGTTTTTGTTTCGACAACTATGGACAATAAATTTGAGGTTGACGTTGTAAAAGAGCAAACCTGTGAACCTAAAACGACGACTTGGGCATCGGTCTCTGTCAATCATCAACGTGTCAGGCATGTACCTATGGTGTGCGATGCGTTTGGGCAAGGCTACTTTTATCGCTACATCGGGAAACATCTGGAATCGATTGAGGTTGGTGTCGGCGACTCGTTTGTAACAGAAGCATTTTTAGACTGGCCGCTATCAGAGTTGAAAGCGGATCAATTCAAGCAAAAAAATGCGAAGTTTTTTGAAGAACGTGGAGAAAACGTTGAGCATCAATGGTTGAGAGATTAACCATTTAACCGAAGATAAATAAAGCCCGCTAAATAATAGCGGGCTTTGTGTTTTTACCATTTCTAATGTGTTTTGCTCTCTGTGACTGACAGTTTATGACCGCAAACCTGCCGTTTCATTAAGCTTTCACTGCTTCAACTTCACCTGATTGCGATGTTGAGCTAAAGAACAGTTTGGTTTCTGCCAGCACGACGTGACGCAGTGCGATCAAACCAATTAGGTTAGGAATTGCCATCAGACCGTTTACGATATCAGCCAGTAGCCAAATCATATCGAGGTGAAGGAATGCACCAGATGCCACCAAGCCAACGAAAATCAGTTTGTATGGAAGCACAGCTTTAGTTCCGAACAGGAACACAACGCAACGCTCACCGTAGTAGTTCCAACCAAGAATGGTGGTAAAAGCGAAGAACATCAAACCGATTGAGACGAGCATAGGGCCAAATGTATCTGCATTTAAACCCACCGCAAAAGCATGAGTCGTCATCGCGGCACCAGCAAGGTCACTTTGCCATGCACCGGTCAGGATTAGAGCAAGGCCTGTCATGGTACAAATAATGATGGTATCGAAAAAGGTACCCGTCATTGAAATTAGGCCTTGTTTAACACAAGAGTCTGTCTTCGCTGCTGCTGCTGCCATAGGCGCGCTACCCAAACCTGATTCATTTGAGAACACACCGCGAGCGATACCTGATTGGATTGCCAGCATGATGCTTGCACCTAAAAAACCACCCGTCGCTGCTGTTGATGTAAAGGCTGAAACCAGCACTAATTCAACGGCATTGAACAATTGGTCTGCATTCATGATGATCACGCTTAAACACGCCAACACATAAAATACAGCCATGGTAGGAACCACTTTTCCTGCAACGTTAGCAATGGATTTGATGCCACCCAAAGTTACGAAAGCAACCAAAAGAGTTAGTACAAAGGCAGATAGCTCACGGTTAACACCAAGAGATATCTCACTTGCATCCAGAATCGCGTTTACTTGTGGAAACGTACCGATACCAAAACAAGCAACACCTAAAGCAAACACAGCAAACATGATCGCGAGAGCTTTTGAGCCAACACCGTATTGCAAGTAATACATTGGGCCACCAATCATTTGGCCTTTATCATCGACTCTTCGGTACTTAACCGCCAACAAACATTCGGCGTATTTAGTCGCCATTCCGAAAAGGGCAGCGAGCCACATCCAGAATAGAGCGCCTGGTCCACCGAGTTTGATTGCTGTGGCAACACCAACAATGTTACCAGTACCAATTGTTGCTGAGAGTGCAGTACAAAGAGCTGCAAAGCTAGAAACGTCACCTTGAGTATTAGATGACTTATCTTTACTGAATACCATCGCTAGCGCTGTTGGGAGGTGTTTAAACTGGATCAAGCCAAGGCTAAAAGTGAAGTAAACACCTGTACCCACTAGCAAAATAAGCAGCGGTGGACCCCAGACAAAATTATCGATGGTTTGTAGTAAAGATTGTAGGTTGTTCATGATTTCCCCTTAATAAAACAACTAATAAGGAGAAGAGGGAAAGGACGAGATCAACGATCTCGAAAAGAACTAAGCTATTGGTTGTAGGCGGGAAGGCCAAGCAAAATAGTTAGGTTGTAACTTTCCACTCCTCTGTCCTTTTGCCTGAGAGTTTCACCTTGCGTGAGTGCAAGACTTGCTCCTTCGGCGACCGATTTAACGGTTCTCTCCAGAGGTTCCTCCAACTACAGTCCCCGCTACCTAGGTAGCACCTGAAATAGTTAATTCTTCGGCGAGTTATGCTAATCAAATGTTAAAATTTGATTAATAACCACTCTCCTGCAGTCTTCATCGGAACAATTACTCAATTAAATGAGTAAAGGTTAGTTAATGATGCTGGTCATCATTAACGTGTGAACTCTATCATGTTTTTGGTCCATTTCAACACCCTATGTCAATTTATTTTCAATGAAATAACCTCATCAATTTTCATGAAGGTATGTTTGCCAATCTTTTTGTGCGAGTCACGGCATAAATAAAATTTATTGGGTTAGGGAATGGAACCCAAAAACACTTCAGAACGATAAATGTGTTTCGATTGTTACGACATAAGTTATTCAATTAAGGACACAAAATTGATTAAAATCGGAGCACTTATTTTAAAATCTACGCTAAGTTGACCTTATGGTACGTATAAATGGGTTACAATGAATCTTTGTGAAACAGTCTACGGACCTAGGCAGTTTTTCATGAGTGGACAAGGAGGCGGTATGACCAGATTATTAGCCATTGCGGTGTTGATTGCAGTAGCATTTGTGCTGTTTCGTTATCGAACCAATGAAAAAGTCCAAAAAGCGACCGTTATAACATTAATTGGCGCATTTCTGATTTATACAGCATCAATTATGTTTGCGGAATTGATCCGCTAGCAAAGTAAAAGAGTCCTTGGAGTAGTATACGGTGAGTTCTCAGAACAAAATGGAAGAGCAAGACGACGTAGTTGTCATTGAAGAGCGTGACAAACGTACGCATATCTATATCGCAATCGCTGCGGTGTTAGGCTTGGCATTTGGTGGCCTTGTTGGATCGGTTGTCACTGCGAACAAGTGGGAATCGACTTACCACGTATTAGAAGAAAAGTATCAAGCACTAACGCAAGATAAAACCCAGTTGGCATCTCAAGTAAAAGTGCGTGAAGAGGCGCTTGACCAAGAAATACAAAACCAAGTTAGTGAGTTACTTGCCGCGAAAGACGAAGCGCACCAGAAAGCACTTAAGAAGTTGCAAAAGCAATTGACTGAGGTCGAGAAGGTCAACTTGTCACTAGAGTCTCAATTGAAGCAGCAGGCAGATAAGATCAACACGACGAAGTCAGAAAATGAGAAGCTGAGTCGTCAAGCGGATATGCAAGCGACTATGTTTGAGCGGTCCCGCGAAGTATTCCAGAAAGAGCTAAAAATTTCGCAAGAATTAGAGTCTCTCGAGAAAGAACGGTCGAAATTATTACCTAAGATTGAGAAACTCAAGAAAGAGTGTGACGTATTTTTAGAAGGCAAATCTTGGGACGTGAAGTCGGACGCGTGTGATAAACATGATGAAGCTAATTCACGACTAAGTCAGGTCGATCAAATGATTGAAGTCTATAAAATGGACCTCAAACAAATCAAAGCAATAACGGAAGATATCGGCCTTTAAGTCTTTTGTATCCGGTTTTGAAAAGCAAAAGGAGCTCTTTAAGAGCTCCTTTTTCGTTGTTAGCTATGACTTTTAGCCTGTCGCGTATATTAGATTCGTGAGGCGTCATAGCCTGAGGCGAGCAGGAGCTCTCGTTCGTGTTTAATCAGCTGAGCTCGATCTTCAATTAGTTCATTGAGTGCTTGAGATGGCTTACCTGCTAATGCTTTGAACGAAGCAAAAGATTCCGCGGTGTCGATTTTATCAATCATCTGACTGATGACATTACGAGCCTCACACGGGTTACTCGTCGTTGTAAAGTATTCTACTTGCTTTGCTGCCGATTTCATCTCAGTTAATAGCTCAAGCGGGCTACTTTCTTTGGCTACTGCCATGTAGTTATCCAGCACGCGCTTTGCATAAAGCAGTTCTTTGAGGGGGATATCTCTTCCGCTCTCGATTAGGGATTCGCTAAGGATCATACTTGAGCTCATGGGCATTCCTTCTTATTACTACGCCGCTTTTGATGTTTCCTTGAGTCTAATTTATTGAAGTCACATTGGGAATGGGTAAAAAGCATTTTTAACGCATTTTTATTCATTTATGAAAACACGAATGCGATGCTTATCTGGATCGATAGCCATAAAATTTAACCCATACACTGATGTCGCTGGTGGTTGAACAAACTCAACACCTAGGTCTTTCCAGCGCTTGTAAATGCGCTCTAGCATATGACTATTGGGCACCGATAAAGACAACTCGGTGCCACCACCTCTAATTCCGCTGTAGGGTGAAAGATTATCTCTTTGCTTGAGTGTCAACGTTAAGCCTTCGGTCAGTGGAATAGCGGCGAAGGTTGGAGACAACTGCGTGACTTTGCGTTCGAACAGTTTCGAATAAAAAACTTGGCTTATGTGGATGTCCTCAACGTAGAGAACGAATGAATTGATAGTCAGCATGGTTTGTTCCTTAATCAATTAGAAATAGTAGGGGCAATCTAACGGAAAGGAACGACAGGAGTTGTCAGTAGAACATTCTCGAAGGTAAGTGACAGAATAAGAAAAAGGAGCCGTTTAGCTCCTTTTTATCAGCGGAATCATTGGTATTAATGAGTGTGTTTGGAAGAATACCAGTTGTTTTGATACGCTTTAGATGCAAATAATGCGTTTGCTTTTGCACGCTCGATAATAGACTCGTCCACCTCTAGCGGCTTCATGGTTTGGTCTTTAAAGTCGTACGCCAGGGTCGATATCTTTTCACCAGGGGAAAGCACAACGAGATTGTCGCGCGTTAAATAACCAAAGTTTTTGTCGTATTGCATCATTGCGCGCTCATCTTCGCGAGCTAGTGGCTTCGTTAAATCACGACCAATCATCGGTGTTTTAGCATCTACCCCAATTAGAGATAACAGTGTAGGCGGCATGTCGATGTTGTTTGCTATGCGGTCATCTTTACGTGGTTGAATGCCTTTACCAAGGATCAATGCTGGAATGTGAAAGTGCTTAACCGGAACAAGGTTAGCGCCAGAAACACGTGCATCATGATCTGCAATTACAATGAAAATGGTATCATCCCAATAAGATGACTTTTTCGCCTTTTCAAAGAAAGTGCCCAAAGCGTAATCGGAATATTTTACGGCGTTGTTACGCGTCATATGTTCTGAATCGTATGGCTCAATTTTGCCTTTCGGATACTCATAAGGGCTATGATTACTTGACGTAAAAACTAAGCTAAAGAAAGGTTTGTCGCTTTTTGAAAGGCGTTCAAACTCTTCGTTTGCTTTGTTATATAGATCTTCATCACTAACACCCCAAGAGCCAACAAAGCTTGGGTTGTTATAATCATCTTCTTCTACTATTTGATCAAAACCGTTACCAAAGAAGAAAGTTTTCATGTTGTCAAAGTTGGCTTCACCGCCGTAAATAAATTGCGTGTGATAGCCTTGAGCTTTCAGTAAGTCCGCGATGGTAAAGAAACCCGTTTGGCTTTTACTCAGCTTCACTACCGCGCGAGAGGGAGATGGAGGAAAGCCCGTGGTTACGGCTTCAATTCCACGAACAGAACGAGTACCAGTGGCGTACATTTGTGTGAACTGCCAACCTTCCTTCATGAGTTCATCAAGGTTTGGTGTTAGAGGCAAACCACCCAAAGCACCGACAAATTGGGCGCCTAAGCTTTCTTGTAGCAAAATCACTAAGTTTTTATGTTTACCCTGGTAAGTCGCGGGGTTACTGTTCATGGTTGGGAGTAATGAAGGGGTGAAGTCGGACTTTGTTGATGAAGTGCGAACTAATTCCAACATCTTTTGAGTGTCCATTTTTCCGTAGAACTGCTCCGCGCTCTTTTCTGACTTCATGCTATTAACCGCAAACAACAATGAGTAAGATGAGTTCAGTGCTAAGTCGTTAAGCAGTGGATCGTTAGAAAAGGCGACCATAGCAGGATTTAGCGGGCGGTGACCTAAAGATGAGCGAGCACCTGCAACCCCAAAAAGAACAACGAAAAGTGCCAATAGTGGTCGCCATTTCCAGTTGACCTGCTGCGCCTTATCGGTCAGTTTCTTACTCCACTTCCAACCTAAAGTGATGGTTAAAACTGTACCTAACGCACCAATAAACAGTTCTAATTTGTAGCCAGTCCAGAGCATACTCAAGACTTCTTTTGGGTAGATTAAGTATTCCACAAACAGGCGGTTTGGACGTAGGTCGTATTCCTGAATGAATGGCGCTGTTGCGAGCTCCATGTATACAAGCACCCAAAGCCCTAAAACCATCCATATGCGTAATATTCGCTTCCAACACTCTCCCATCTTACCGGTTAATGGCATGAAGGTTGAAAACAGTGCTGGAAGAATAAATAACCAGCAAAGCGTTGCAATATCTACGCGCAAACCTTGACCTAGGATATAAATTAAGTCGTTTAGAGAGTCAATACGGTCAATCTGCCAAAAAGCTAGCAAAACTCTTGAGATAGACAGAAATAGAAGCGAAAACAAAGAAAAGGCAGCAATTGGCTGCAAAGGCCCCCACACAGAGCTCTTTGATAAGTTTTTCATATTTATTCGAATAGTTTAATTGTTATGTTGTGTTGTTTTTAGCAAAGCAAGCGTGAAATAAACGTGAATTATAATGTGGGTTTATGGTCGAGTAGTGTAAGTGTTGGTATGTCTATGTAAGGGGGAGGGGCGTTTGTGTAAAAAAGAGCCAGTTGATAACACCAACTGGCTCTAGAGGTTGATAAAGGCATGATTACATTGCGGCTTTCTTCGCTTCTTCGACCCATGCGTCGAACTTTTTCTGGTTCGCTTTGATCCAGCCATTTACATGAGACTCGATGTCCGCTGAGCTGTTCTTACCTTGGCTCATCATCATATTCTGAGCACTAACATCATTGATATTTAGTTTGATGATTTCAAACAGCTTTGCAGCAGCAGGGTTGTTTTCTGTAAACTCTTTATTGGCAACGATGCGCATAGAGTTCATCTCGAAGCCGTAGTTCTTACCGTTCTCTAGTGTTGTATCAATGTCCTTACGCTCACCAGGAAGTGAAGAGAATGGCACTTCTAACCACACAACATCTTTCCCCGGAACTAAAACGCCACTTACCCAGTACGGTGTCCAAGTGTAGTAAAGAATCGGATCGCCTTTTTTGTAACGTGAGATTGTATCAGCGATAATCGCCGCGTAGTTACCTTGGTTGTGTGTTACTGTGTCACGAAGTTTGAAAGCATCCAACTGATGCTCAACAACCATTTCACAACCCCAACCTGGGTTACAACCAGTTAAGTCCGCTTTGCCATCGCCGTTTGCATCGAATAGCTTCGCCAATTTTGGATCTTTTAACTGACCAATGTTAGTGATGTTATATTTTTCCGCGGTTTTCTTATCGATCAAATAACCTTGCGCAGCACCACTTACGTATTGGCCTTTACGGAAGAACTTATCATCACCGCCAGACATCGTGTACTTATCGGCGTGAAGAGGGAACCAACCAACCGCTAAGAAAGTAGCATCACCTTTAGCAATAGAGGTGTAGCCTACGTTGTAGTCCACTTCTTTGGTCGGTTTAACATCGTAACCAAGCTCTTCAAGTGCGCGGTTTACGATCAACGTTTGAAATGTTTCTTCTGCAACGGTTGATTGAACAGGCTGAACAGTGACACCTTCACCCGGTAGTTCACTTGCCACACCATAAGTTGAAAATGCGATAGTACTTAGAGCTCCAACAGAGAGCGCTTTCTTCCATGAATTATTCATTGATGTTTCTCCTAAGTTTTAGATCGTCTTGGTTCGTCTTTGTTTTCAGTTTCAATAGGTATGAAACAGGACCTGTGTGATACCAGCGAAGTTTAGTGTTGCCCGCATTAACCCCTAACACCTGGGTGATACGGTCTAACAAAATCGCAAGAATAACGATGCCTAAGCCACCAACGGCAGCAAGACCCATATCAAGTCGGCCAATACCACGAAGTACCATTTGGCCTAAGCCGCCAACAGCAATCATTGAAGCAATCACTACCATAGAAAGTGACAGCATTAAGGTTTGGTTTACACCTGCCATGATAGTTGGTAACGCCAACGGTAACTGGATGCGATAAAGCATCTGTTTTTTGTTTGCCCCGAAAGAGTGGCCAGCTTCGATAAGCTCTTCAGGTACTTGCTGAATACCCAAAATAGTCAGGCGCACAACGGGAGGCAGGGCGAAAATGATCGTTACTACTACGCCAGGAACGTTACCAATACCAAACAACATAACAATTGGCACAAGGTAAACGAACGCGGGAGTCGTTTGCATTGCATCTAATATTGGCCTAACAAATTTGGCAGCGGTTTGGCTCCTTGCCAACCATATCCCCATTGGTAGCCCTATAAGCAAACAGAAGAAAACGGCGGTTAACACCAGTGCTAGCGTTGTCATCGCTTGTGACCACGCACCAATTAGGCCGATGAAAACAAGGGATACAAGAGTAGAAAAACCAAGTTTTACATTGGAAAACTGCCACGCTAGCAAAAATAAAATGAGTACCATTATAGGCGCAGGTGTAGACACCAAAGCAGTTTCAAACGACGTTAGAATAAAGTCGATTGGAACTCGTATTGCTTGGAAAACAGGTCGACCATGTTCCACCAGCCAGTTCAAACCGGACTCTACCCAGCTATCGAGGGGTAAAACCGCATCTTGGAATGGGTTCATAATATCGAATGGCGCTTGCTCTACAGTTTCTGAGTTGAGCCAATCATTACTTGGCGTGGTCTCTGTACCTTGCGGCCAAGGATCATCTTGCGCAGGAGCAGTATTTGACCAGGGATCATTGTTAGTTTGCTCTGAAGACATCGTGTTAATCCTTATCTAGTGTTTGTAGAAGACGTGATTTAGTCACGACACCAAAGTAAGTTCCTTTCTCATCTACGACAGGCACGGCATAAGGAACACCAGCAACCAGACCCAAAATGTCATTAATTGACTGATCAGGCTGAAGAGTAACTTCATCCGGTAATTGAGCACTGGCTAACGAACGGTTTTCTTTATGAGCCAAACGTAGTGAATCAAGAGATACGATGCCGGAATATCGGCTAGATTTATCGACGACAATGCCGTAATCACGGTCGTGTTCCATCAGAATCTGCATCGCAGAGCCTGGACCGTCATTTTCCGATTTCTTAAAAACAGCCGCTGGCTTCTTGCGCGCGATATCTTTTGCTGTCAAGACACTTGCGATGTTTACGCCGCGGAAAAACGCTTCGACATAATCATTTGCTGGACTGTGTAATATTTCATCAGGTGTACCAACCTGAACAACCTCACCGTTTTGCATGATGGCGATACGGTCGCCAATACGCATTGCTTCATCCAAATCATGAGAAATGAAGACAATTGTGCGTTTGTCATCGTTCTGTAGACGAATAAGCTCATCTTGCATCTCAGAACGGATCAATGGGTCTAAAGCGGAAAACGCCTCGTCCATTAATAGGATGTCTGGATCACAAGCTAACGCTCTCGCTAAACCAACGCGCTGTTTCATACCACCGGATAGTTCGTCAGGGAAAGATTCTGCATAAGGGTCTAAACCCACTCTTTCTAAGGCGGAAAGGGCACTTTTCTGACGCTCATTAACGTCGATGCCGGCAAGTTCTAAACCAAAGGCGGCATTTTCAATCACCGTCATGTGTGGCATGAGTGCGAAACTTTGAAACACCATTGAGATATTATTACGACGAACTTCTCGAAGTTCATTTTCGGAGATGTGGGCGATATCTCTTCCTTTGAGATAAACACTACCTTTAGTCGGCTCAATGAGCCGGTTAAGAAGTCGAACAAGGGTGGATTTCCCGGAGCCAGAAAGGCCCATGATTACGAAAATTTCCCCTTCATTTATGGTGAGAGATACATCGTTTACGCCGACTGTTAAACCTGTCTGTTCAAAAATACCGTCTTTATCGACGCCTTTGTCGATAAGCGAGAAGGCTCTCTCTGGGTCTTCTCCAAACACTTTATACAGTCCCTTAACTTCCAGTATGGGATCCATGTTATCTGTCCTTTTTCGTGTGTTTATAACTGTTTAACGATTTGTACTCTAATTAATTTTAGTTCAACTTTCAACGAAAGGGGGGTGGTTAACTAGTTCTGCTGTGCATAGAGAGTTCGTTGAGCAAGGTATGTTCAATTCTTATTTTTTATATTTAAAACAATTGCTTGCGATGTGTTTTTATCCGCCATAACGTTGCCCTGACGTAGGGTTGAATTTATTTTGAATTTTTTTGTACATTTCAACTCAACTCGCTTGCATAGATATAAGCTGTGATAGCTTAGAACTCTACATGTAAAAAGGTTAGAGCTCTAATTTTTGATTAAGACTTGGTCCTGTGAAATCGGTTAGGTACTGTTATCCTTAGATTTATTTTATTGCTTGATTTCACTCAGGGTGATATTTATCGCTGTAGTTTAGGCAACGTATGGAATAAAAAATGGAAGCCGAACAGTTAGAAGTGCTCAATTTCATTAGCCAGTACCCACCTTTTGATGACCTACCTGAAGAGCAGCTTAGAAAAATTGCTCTCAATGCCGAGGTTGCATACTTTCGGCAAGGAACAAAAATCCTTAACTTCGGAGATACGATCCGCGACTTGTATATGGTGAGAAGTGGGGCGGTAGAGATTTATCGACGTAAAGGTGAACTCTATAACAGGATTGATGCTGGTGGACTGTTTGGTCAGATGGGGTTGTTGATGAACAACCGCGTACGGATGCCAGCCAAAGCGATAGAAGACACTCTCGTTTACTGTATTCCGGAAAACATCTTCAATGAACTTTGTGATGAGTTTGAAAACTTTGCGGACTACATGGAACTGGAAGATAGCGCGCGTTTGCGAAGCGCAATATCTAGCCGCTCCGAAAGCAATGACTTTACCACCGCTAAGGCACGTAAAATCTTAGCAAGAGATCCAGTAACTCTGGAGGCAACGGCTTCAATTCAGGAAGCTGCGATACTAATGGCAGAGGAAAATGTCACCTCTCTGCTCATTATTCGCCCGACAGAGGAACTCACAGAAGAAGATGATGAACAGCTGCTTGGAATATTGACTGATCGCGATCTTTGCATTCGCGTACTAGCTCAAGGTATTGATACCAATATTCCAGTGAGTGAGGTCATGAGTTATGACGTGGTTTCATTGGATTATAACGCCTATGTGTTTGAGGCCATGTTAACCATGTTGCGTTACAACGTGCATCATTTACCAATTTTAAAAGATAAAAAGCCGATAGGAATTATTGGCATGACGGACATCGTTCGTTACGAATCTCAGAACAGCCTATTGCTAGTGAGCTCTATTTTTCAGCAAACCAGTGTCGAGGATCTCAAGCAGGTTTCTGAACAAGTAAAAGACTGTTTCGTAAGAATGGTCAATGAAGATGCCAACGCGCACATGATTGGTCGAGCCATGTCGGTTATAGGCAGTAGTTTCAAACAACGCCTCGCTGAATTAGCTGAGCAAGAGTTCGGCCCAGCGCCCATTCCTTATTGTTTAGTCGCAATGGGTTCAATGGCGAGGGATGAGCAGCTAATTGTAACGGATCAAGATAACGCCCTTATTCTCGATAACAGTTATGACGTTGAGATTCACGGAGAGTACTTTGAAAAGTTTGCTAAATTTGTTTGTGATGGTTTAGCGGCATGCGGCTATGCTTATTGTACTGGAGACATTATGGCTACCAACCCAGAATGGCGAAAAACTCGTGCAGAATGGGAAGAATGCTTTGGAAACTGGATAGACAATCCAACCCCTGAGAGATTGTTAAATAGTAATATCTTTTTTGATCTCCTCGGTGTGCATGGGCGAGTGAAATGGGCGGAGCAATTAAGCAGCTTTATTGTGAGACGAGCGAAAAGAAATAACCGCTTTCTTGCTTGTATGGCGTATAACGCAATACGTAGGACGCCTCCACTGGGCTTTTTCAAAGACTTTGTGATGGAGAAAGATGGTCGTCATCGCAACTCGATTAACTTGAAGCGAAGGGGGACGGCTCCGTTGGCCGATTTAATACGGGTGCATTCTCTGGCAATCGGTTCGCGATCGCAAAACTCTTTCGACCGTTTAGATGACATTAATGATGCTGGCATTTTACCGAAAGGTCGAGGTTTGGATTTAAGGGATGCGATGGAGCTAATCTACATGGTTCGAATTCGTCACCAAGCCCTTGATATAGAAAATGGAGAAGAGCCAGACAACAATATTGAGCCGGAGAACATGTCTGAATTTGAACGTCGAAACTTAAAAGCAGCATTTCAAATTCTAAGTAACGCTCAGAACTTCATTAAGTTTCGATACCAGAGAAGTAGCAAATAATGTGGTTCTCAAAAAAAGTAGAAAAAGAACAGCTGTTGTTGGATACATCCCAGACGCCAGAGTGGTCAATGTTGTTCAAACAACTAGCTAAAGAAGCGAAAGACGAGAGGCTCAAACGCTACTATTCGACACCGATGGTTAATGGGGAAACACCAATTGAACAAGTGCCATTTGTCTCGGTAGACTTTGAGACAACAGGATTGAACTCGGAAGAGGATGTCATTCTCACGATCGGACTTGTGCCGTTCACTATTGATCGTGTTCAATGTAATGGTTCTGCTCATTGGGTCGTTAACCCAAACAGAGAGTTAAACCACGAGTCTGTCATTATTCACGGTATCACTGACTCTGAGGTTAAAAACGCGCCGCAGCTGTCTCCGATCTTGGGTGAAATATTGGATGCGTTGTCAGGCAAAGTGGTACTTGTTCACTACAAGAACATTGAAAGGCAGTTCTTTAATAACGCCTTGCTAAATAGCATCGGAGAGGGGATACAGTTTCCTGTTGTTGATACGTTAGATATTGAGTATGCGATACAACGCCGTGAATGCAGAGGTTTTATCAATAAGTTGAAAGGCAAGAAACCCGGTTCTGTACGATTAGGGCACGCTCGTGAAAGATATGGCCTCCCTGCTTATCAACCTCACCATGCCCTGACGGATGCGTTAGCAACTGCGGAGCTGTTTCAAGCACAACTGCAGTATCACTTTAATCGAAACATGCCAATATCTTCGGTTTGGCAATAGGCGTTATTTATGGTGAAAACAATAAAATGCAATGAGAGATAGGGGGCTTTAAGATTATGATGGCGGATTGAGTAACCGCTTATAAGAACAATGTTTTATGAACATGTGCTTGGTAGTGATGAAGACGTTTCATTACTCGAACTCCGACGAAAGTAATTTAAACTTGGTCACGTATTTTTAAGGAGATTATCCGTGAGCACCGATAATAACGGTGGCATTCAACGCCCCGATGGAAAAGTAAACGCAATAGATACTGACTATCAAATTGGTCAGGATAACGTTGCGCTAAAGGTAGGCCCATTTGGCCTTGATATTCACAACCGTGTTTTTGCAATTTCTGGCTTAGCAATCGTCATGTTTGTTGTGATAACACTATTATTCCGAGAACAGGTAGAGCCGTTTTTTGCAGACCTACGAGCGGGTTTGTTACACAATTTAGACTGGTTTTTTCTCGCTTCAGGTAATATTTTTGTCATTGTCTGTGTCGGATTGATCTTCACACCATTGGGCCGTGTGCGAATCGGTGGTACTGAAGCAACACCGGATTACTCCTATGCCGGATGGTTGGCAATGCTATTTGCTGCAGGTATGGGCATTGGTCTCGTATTCTTCGGTGTATCAGAACCGATGTCCCATTTTAGTTCTGCGATTGGTGGCGTGAGCGTTGAGAATGGTGTACGTACTGACTGGGCACCGCTGGGTGGTGCAGAGGGCGATGCAACTGCAGCTTCGGCATTAGGGATGGCTGCGACGATTTACCACTGGGCACTTCATCCGTGGTCAATATACGCGCTCTTGGCTCTTGGACTGGCTATCTTTTCATTTAACAAAGGTTTGCCACTCACCATGCGCTCAATTTTTTACCCTTTGTTTGGTGAGCGTGTATGGGGTTGGACTGGTCATATTATCGATATTCTTGCAGTGGTAGCGACGGTTTTTGGTTTAGCAACATCGCTAGGCTACGGTGCGTCTCAAGCCGCAACGGGTTTGAACTTCCTGTTTGATGTCCCAATGACCAATACCACGCAGGTTATATTGATTATTGGTATTACTGCGCTCGCTTTAATCTCTGTTGTGGCTGGACTCGATAAGGGCGTGAAAATCTTATCTGAAATCAACATGGGTCTTGCAGCGCTGCTATTGCTATTTGTTATTGTTGTTGGCCCGACGATTGCGATTTTAACTGGTTTCTTCGAGAACATCGTTTCCTATGTGGCTAATATCCCTGCCTTATCTATGCCATTTGGACGAGAGGATGTGAATTACTCTCAAGGCTGGACGGCGTTTTACTGGGCGTGGTGGATTTCTTGGTCACCATTTGTGGGTATGTTCATCGCACGTGTGTCTCGCGGTCGTTCAGTTCGTGAGTTTATTATTTGCGTTATTCTTATCCCATCTTCAGTTTGTGTGTTATGGATGACGGCTTTTGGCGGTAACGCAATTAGCCAATACGTTAATGATGGCTACGAGGCGGTGTTTAACGCAGAACTACCTTTAAAACTTTTTGCCATGTTAGATGTTATGCCATTGGCTGAGATAACATCTTTTGTCGGCATTATCTTAGTCGTGGTGTTCTTCATTACCTCTTCTGACTCAGGATCACTGGTTATTGATACTATTGCTGCGGGCGGTAAGGTCGATGCACCAACGCCACAACGCGTGTTCTGGTGTACGTTTGAAGGTTTGGTTGCGATTGCATTGATGTTGGGTGGTGGTCTAGCTGCTGCTCAAGCAATGGCGGTGACGACTGGTTTACCATTTACTATTGTTTTGCTTGTTGCAACGGTATCTTTGATAAAAGGTTTGATGGATGAACCTCGTCCAAAGGCGGTTTCTAAGAAATCAAAATAACTAGTATCAGCAGTTAAATTATTGATAAAAGCGGTATGCGAAAGCATGCCGCTTTTTTTTGGATTTCTATTTTTCTCTGAGAAATGAACAGCATGGAAAATGGTCTTATTCTGGTTGTTTTTTGTACTGCGCATTTAGGTGACTATTTAATAAATTAGACCTCGAACTATTTTAACTTTTGGTTAATAGGTTTGTTTTTGTGATCTATATCACAAAAATACCGATAAAAAGGCGGATTATTTGATTTTTAGTCGCGAGGGATGCCCATAATAAAAAGGAAATTTAATTAGACCTCAAAGGATATGTATTTTCACATGATCACATCAGCACCTTGGGTCCTTTATCCAGAGATTGGAGAAGACTCAAGTAAAAAATGGATTTTTCGTGAACCTAAAATCTCTGATGGTGACGACATTTACAGCTTGATTGCAGACTGTCCTCCATTGGACATGAACTCATCTTATTGCAATTTCCTACAGTCTACGCATTTCAGCAAAACCAGTATTTTGGTTGAGCAAAAAGGCGAAATCGCAGGTTTCATTTCCGGTTATCAGAAACCAGACGAGCAAGACGTTTTATTTGTCTGGCAAGTTGCAGTCTCACCTCGCTTTAGAGGTCATGGTTTAGCATTCCGCATGTTGAAAGAACTTCTCACCCGAGAGGAATTAGGCGGTGTTAAATCGGTAGAAACTACCATCACGGAAGATAATAAAGCCTCTTGGGCACTGTTCAAAAAGTTAGATGCGATGAACGGCAATTCTGGCCAAGTAAGCACATTTTTGGATGAAGAAGCCCACTTTAAAGGCAAACACGATACAGAATATTTGTATCGCATTCCTCTCAAATAATCCTCAAACAATAGGAATTAAAAACGGTCTCATCATGGATATTTTCAAAAAGCAGGAATCCAACGTACGCTCATATTCAAACAATTTCCCGGTCGTTTTTCGTAAAGCGAAAGGCTGCTGGCTAGAAACAGAACAAGGTGAACGATACTTAGACTTCCTTGCTGGAGCGGGATCTCTAAATTATGGCCATAACAATCCAGTACTAAAACAAGCGTTGCTTGAGTACATTGAAATGGACGGTATTACTCACGGTTTGGATATGCACTCAGAAGCGAAAGCATCGTTTCTGGAAGCGTTGGATACTTACATCCTTAAACCAAGAAACTTGGATTACAAGGTTCAGTTTACGGGCCCAACAGGCACTAACGCTGTTGAGGCGGCATTGAAGCTGGCTAAAAAAGTAAAAGGCCGCGACAGCGTCGTTGCGTTTACTAACGGTTTCCATGGTTGTACTGCTGGCGCACTGGCTGCAACGGGTAACCAGCATCACAGACAAGGTAACGGTTCTAGTCTAAGTAACGTCACTCGTATTCCATTTGAAGGTTACGCTGGCGTAGATGGTCTCGCGCTGTTCGAAACCATGCTAAATGATAACTCTGCAGGTATGGATAAACCAGCCGCTGTACTTCTTGAAACTGTGCAGGGTGAAGGTGGTTTAAATGCTGCTTCAAACGAGTGGTTACAACGTTTGAGCAAAATCTGTAAAGCCAATGACATTCTTGTGATTGTCGATGACATTCAAGCAGGTTGCGGACGTACCGGTACTTTCTTTAGTTTCGAGCCGTCTGGTATCCAACCGGATATCGTGACGCTATCGAAGTCGATCGGTGGTTACGGTTTGCCGATGGCTGTCGTATTACTTAAGCCTGAGCTTGACCAGTGGAAGCCAGGCGAGCATAACGGTACGTTCCGTGGCAATAATCACGCCTTTATTACTGCTGCAAAAGCACTAGAAATTTACTGGGCAAACGATGATTTTGAAACACACATCAAGCAGTGTTCAGACAAGGTAAGTGCTGTTATTGACCGTTGTGTTCGTCGCTTTCCACAAATGTTTGTGCAGAAAAAAGGCCGCGGCATGATGGTTGGTATTGAATGTATCAATGGTGACATGGCATCTGAAATTGCGAAAAACTGTTTCGAGAATGGAATGGTGATAGAGACAGCGGGTCCAGACGATGAAGTTGTGAAGTTCTTCTGTCCACTAACCATCAGCGAATCAGAGCTAGATCAAGGACTAAGCATCTTTGAAAATGCAGTAGAGACTATCGCTGCGAAACATTTCAAACAAGCATCTTAATAAGGATTTTAATTATGATCGTCAGAACTCTAGATGAATGCCGCAACAGCGAACGACGTGTTGTTTCAGATAACTGGGAAAGTGTCCGCATGTTGTTGAAAGACGACAACATGGGGTTCTCTTTCCACATCACAACGATTTATGAAGATACAGAAACTCATATTCACTATCAAAACCACCTTGAATCGGTGTTTTGTATGAGTGGTGAAGGTGAGATTGAAGTTGTAGGTGGAGAAACGTACCCAATCAAACCAGGTACATTATACATCCTTGATAAACACGATGAGCACTACTTGAGAGCTTATAAGAATAAAGAAATGGTAATGGCGTGTGTGTTTAACCCACCGATTACTGGCGCTGAAGTGCACGATGAAAACGGTGTTTATCCTCTCGTTGACTAAAAGATGATGGTGGGGTGCTTTGCCACCCCACACTTTACTATCTCTTCTTTTTTCTTTTTAAAGTTACCAATCAAAAAAGGCTTATCATGACATTTACCGTAGAAAAAATCGGCGGTACATCAATGACAGCATTTGATGCTGTTCTCGACAATATTATTCTTCGTCCCAAAACGCCATACAATCGTATTTTTGTCGTATCTGCATACGGTGGTATGACCGATGCGCTGCTTGAGTGTAAAAAAACCAGTAAACCAGGCGTTTATCAGCTTATCGCGAAACGCGACGACAAATGGGAAGAAGCGTTAGCGTACGTTGAAAGCCGTATGTTGCTGACCAATGAAAATATTTTTGCGGACCCAATGAATCGTATCCGTGCGGATAAATTCATTCGCTCCCGCATTGCTGAAGCGAAAAACTGTATCGCGAATATTTTAGAAACCTGTCAGTACGGTCAATTTTCGTTGCGCCAGTACTTGCCTCAAATTCGAGAGTTTCTCTCGTCTATCGGTGAGGCACATAGTGCTTACAACACAGCACTAAAACTAAAAAATATGGGTATTAACGCTAAGTTCGTTGACCTGTCTGGTTGGGATAATCAAGCGCCAAGAAGCCTTGATGAGTCGATCAGTGACGCGTTTGCTGATATCGATGTATCAAAAGAACTGCCAATCGTGACAGGTTATGCTTACTGTAAAGAGGGCCTAATGCACACTTATGACCGAGGTTATAGTGAGATGACATTTAGCCGAATTGCAGCAATAACAAAAGCGGATTTAGCAGTAATTCACAAAGAGTACCACTTGAGCTCAGCGGACCCACGCGTTGTTGGCCCTGAAAAAGTATTACCAATTGGTAGTACAAACTATGACGTAGCAGACCAACTTGCCAACCTTGGCATGGAAGCGATTCACCCAAATGCCGCTGCGGGTTTGCGTGAAAGTGGTATTGAGCTACAGATTAAAAATACATTCGAACCTGAACACGAAGGTACTTTGATCTCTTCAAGCTACCGCCCAGAAGAAGACAAAGTCGAGATCATCGCAGGTAAAGAGAAAGTATTTGCACTGCATTTGTTTGACCAAGCAATGGTAGGAAAAGCCGATAACGTTAGTTACGAATTGATGGAAATCATCTCCGATGCTCGTGTAAGTTTGGTTGGTAAAGAGATGAACGCTAACTCTATTACTTACTATCTAGGTGGCAGTACAGATAGCTTAAACAAAGTATTGTATAAAGCCGAGAAACGTTATCCGAATGCCTCGATTAAAGGTCGTATGGTCGCGCTTATCTCAGCCATCGGTTCTCAAATTGATACCAACAAGACGTTGGCGAAAGGTGTGCTTGCATTGATGAATAATGGCGTTACGCCAGTTGCACTGCACTCATCATTGAGAAATGTAAATGTTCAATTTGTTGTCGGTGATAAGGAATACCAGCACGCGATTTGCGCATTGCATGATGAGTTTTTCCAAAGTAGCAGTTTAGCTAAATCGGTTAATGTGGCTTAGTTTATCCACGGTTAAAATACAAAGGAGAGCAGGTTAGCTCTCCTTTTTTGTTTTTCAGTTTGTACTTTTGCATAGTCTAAACAGACGATTTAAGTAAGTTCCTATTTGGCGATACACATAAGCCAGCAGAATGGTCTGCTGGCTTAATGTTACTGATTAACTAACGTTAACTTAGTTTACTTAAACTTGCTGATTTCTTGTTCAACTTTGTCTAGTTGCTGCAGCTTCTCTTGCATTTTTAGAGAGTCGTAGTTTAGTGAAGCAGGGTTCATCGCTGTGCCACGTTGCATTGGGTATTCTGGAAGTGTTTTAAAGAACTCTCCCACAACGTCTTGAACAGGTACAAATAGCCACATGTTGTCAGCCATCCAACGCAAGTACATTTGTGATTCGCTTGGGCCTTTTTCGAATGGGTCAGCGCGTAGGTGGATGATTTTAGGCCAGTTCGGAGCAAAACGAACTGCGTTACTTAGGTTCCCTTCAAGCGTTGCAAAGTGAAGTTTCCAGTCATTCCAGCGGACAGCGTTTAATTCACCATTAGACGTAAAGTAAAGCAGCGACTCACGAGGGCCTTTTTCTTCCTTACCTTCAAAGTATGGCATGAAGTTATAACCATCTAAATGTACACGCCACTCTTTGCCATTTGCTTTGTAGCCTTCTGCCAGTTTTTCTTTTACATCAGGTACGCCAGCAGCTGCCAATAATGTAGGCAACCAGTCTTGGTGTGCCATCATTTCATTGATCTTGGTTCCTGGCTTAATTACGCCTGGCCAACGAACCAGTTGAGGAACACGCATACCGCCTTCCCAAGTTGTACCTTTTTCACCATGGAATGGTGTTGCGCCACCATCTGGCCAAGTCATGGTTTCTGCGCCGTTGTCCGTTGAGTAGATAACGATAGTGTTGTCTGCAACACCTAGCTCATCCAGCTTGTCGAGTAAAACACCTACATGATCATCATGTTCCAGCATACCATCGGCATAAATGCTTACACCTGATTTACCTTGGTATTTTTCCTGCAAGCGAGTCCAAACGTGCATACGAGTGGCGTTATGCCAAATAAAGAAGGGTTTATCCGCCTTAACTGCTTTTTCCATAAATGCCAAAGAGCTCTCTAGGAACTCTTCATCTGCGTGCTCCATACGTTTTCGTGTCATCGGGCCAGTGTCTTCAATCTTACCGTCGGCATAAGACTTAATGACACCACGAGGGCCATAGTTTTTACGAAACTCTGGGTCTTTAGGGTAGTAATAAGTTTCAGGCTCTTCTTCTGCGTTTAGGTGATATAAGTTACCGAAGAATTCGTCAAAGCCGTGTTTGGTCGGTAAGTGCTTATCTTGGTCACCTAAGTGGTTTTTACCAAATTGACCCGTCATGTAACCTTGTTCTTTTAACAGATCTGCAATGGTTGGCGCCCAATCAGGTATGCCGTGGTCAGAGCCTGGCATACCAATTGTTAACAAACCCGTACGAAATGGCTCTTCACCCGTAATAAAGGCCGCGCGACCAGCAGTACAAGACTGTTGTCCGTAGTGATCTGTGAACAACGCACCTTCATTCGCGATACGGTCGATGTTTGGCGTTTTGTAACTCATCATACCTTGGTTGTATGCGCTGATATTCCAGTAGCCGATATCGTCACCAAAAATTGCCAGAATATTCGGTTTGTCGGCTGCCATAGCAGCACTGGACGCCGCTAACAGTCCTGCGCCTACAGCGATTTTGCTCAATTGATTTGCCATAAAAACTCCAGATTGTTGAGAGTAAAGATAAGCACAAGTGAGCCTTATGCTTAGTTGCTGCATAAGTTAATGATGTATATAGAAAAATCCTCTTATACTCGATATAACCATAAGTTATTACTAGGTGGTAACTATTTGTTAATTAAGAAGAAATAGGATTGTCCTGTTAGTTTGTAGAGATTCGTAAAGTAGATTTAGATCACTGAAGAGCCTTATTTTTATTGCGTAGTAGAAGAGGGGATGGAAATGAAAAACAATAAGATGCTCGCTTGTTTTACGGTCCTAAAGCAATACTAAAGTCGTTATGTATTGCTTGTAATTATTTGTATAACCAGTGATTTAGTGTCTATATTGATTTAGGTTGTACATTATAAATATAAGGATATCTATGAGTCAGTGGGCAGGCCGGTTTCGCATTTTATTGCTGGTCAACGTTGTTGTCAGTTTTATGGCTTTTTCTCAAGAGTTATTCACAGAGAAACCAAATATTCCTTCAGGCTTAAATCCAGAATATGCTGGCACACAAGCTTGTGCAGAGTGCCACCAAAACGAGGTGGAGGCTTGGAAAGGGTCACATCACGATATGGCCATGAAGCATGCAAGTACAACCTCTGTACGTGGTGATTTTGATAACCATGTTGTAACGCACAAAGGAATGCCTAATCGTTTCTTTAAAAAAGGCGGCGAATATTGGGTCAACATTCAAGGCTCTGACGGGCAATGGCATGACTATAAGATCAGCTATACATTTGGCTGGGAGCCACTACAGCAGTACATGGTCGAGTTTGAAGATGGCCGCGTGCAGCTTATTCCTTTTGCTTGGGACACAAGAGCTAAAGTTGAAGGGGGACAGCGTTGGTTTCATCTTTATCCAGAAACGACAACAACGGATGAATTCTATTGGACCAATACCGGGCAAAATTGGAACTTCATGTGTGCTGATTGCCATTCAACGAACCTAAAGAAGAATTACGACGCTGACAAAAACACTTACAACAGCTCATGGTCAGAGATTAATGTGGGATGCGAAGCATGCCATGGTCCCGCTAGTCAGCACATAGAACTGGCCAAGAAATACAAAAATGCTGGCACTTCTTTTGAGCATGACAGCCATTATGGCTTTGATCGAAATTTGTCTAAAGCAGTGTCGGATTGGGTGTTTGAGGAAGGCCATAGTACGTTACAGCCGAAATCAATTGAAGCAACCAATCAAGTGCAAACATGCGCTCAATGCCATAGTCGCCGAACCCAGTTAAATGAAACAGGTGATCATGTTAAAGGTTCTTTTTTTGATAAATATCGCTTAAGTCTTATAACACCTGAACTCTACTATCATGATGGACAGATTTACGACGAAGATTATGTTTATGGTTCGTTTCTTCAATCTGAAATGGCGGAGAAGGGGGTCACGTGCACTAATTGTCATGATCCACACACGGCAGAGTTAACGATACCAGAAGAAGCAGTATGTTCGCAATGCCATATTGCATCGGAATATACACCTGAAAAGCATACCTTTCATAAGGCTGGATCTGAAGCATCGCAATGTACGACTTGTCACATGCCAGAAACGACTTACATGCAAGTCGATCCTCGTAGAGACCACAGTTGGCATATTCCACGACCGGATTTGAGCAAACATATTGGAACGCCCAATGTTTGCATGTCATGCCATGAAGATAAAAGCAATCAATGGGCCGATGAACAGATAGCAGAATGGTACCCGAATTCGAAGTATCGTAATCAGCAACATTTTGCTGTCGCATTTTATGCGGATTCAATTGGTCATCAAGGAGCAGCAAATGCGTTGGCATACTCTGCTCAGGATTCGTCGTTAAAAGACATTATTCGTGCTTCAGCCCTGGAGAGAATGGGGGGCAATACTGACCAAAATACAACAGTATCTTTGGCTAGGGCCGTTAAGAATGAGAATGAAATGGTTCGATTAGGGGCAATTTCAGGCTCGTCTGGTTATGAATTTCATGATCGGTGGCGGATTCTAGAGCCATTGCTTGGTGACCCGGTGCTTTCAGTGAGAGCGGAAGCTGCCTCGGTGCTGGTAGCGAACTACGCACAAATGACCCCTTTACAAAAAGATATCATTAAATCGCCTTTAGAAGAGTACATGGAAATTCAAGGGTTTAATGCCGATCGTGGCTTCGGAAGAACCAATTTGGCGAATGTGTACCGCAGCTTAGGTGAAATCGACAAAGCGGCCGAGCTGTATAAACAAGCGATCAGCATCGAACCCTATTTCGAAAATAGCTACGTTAACCTAGCAGATTTGTATCGTCACCTAGGTAAAGAAGAAGCTGCGCTCACGGTGCTACAACAAGGGATGAAAGCTCAACCTAAATCCAGCACGTTACCATACAGCGCAGGTCTTTCTTTGTTGCGTCAAGGCAAAGCTGATGATGCGAAAAAGCTACTTAGACGCGCCGCAGAAATTGGTGAAACTAATGCTCATTATTGGTACGTGTACGGTCTAGCCCTAGAAAAAAGCGATGTTCTAGAAGCCAGTAAAGCGTTGCAAACAGCATTTGAAGTCGGTGGCAATCCACAGCACTTGTATGCTCAATGCGAGGTTCTAGCGAGAAATCATAAAAAAGGTGCTGTCGCTTTTGCTTTCGATAGGTGCATACAAGAGCTTAGTCACTATGCACCTAAACAAGCTATTGATCAGCTTAAAGCCTCTATTGTCGGGGTCAATAGGAGCTAATTACCAAAAGTGGAGCTTTTATCGCTCCACTTTTTTCTTGCTTAGTTTAATCAGCGTCTTTCGCTAATCTCAGCCCCATGTCGGACATGATGACTGACTGGCTAGCAAAATCGCGACGATAGTTTTCGGATTCGTCAGCATCATAGGCAAAGCTACCACCTCGTACAGACTTGTGTGCAAGGCTTTCTTTTTCATCTTTTGCGTTTACCGGATTATCACTTGGTGCTGATTTGTAATAGCCTTCATCAAACGCATCAATAACAAACTCACCAACATTACCCGTCATATCGTATAAGCCAAGCTCATTCGGTTTTTTCTGACCTACCTTGTGTGCCTTATTGTTTGAGTTACTGGCATACCAGGCAACGTCGTTAATATCATCAGACCCCGCGTAAGTGAATCCTTGACTTAGATTCCCCCCTTTCGCTGCAAACTCCCATTCTGCTTCTGTGGGTAAACGATAGTGCTCTCCCGTTTTTTCATTCAATTTCTTTATAAAATAATTGGCTTGTTGCCAGCTAATGTTATTCACGGGCGTATTTGGGTTTCTAAAATAACTCAGAGAAGAGCCTGTAACCGATTCGAATAACTCTTGGGTTACCTCAAATTTTGCCAAATAGAAATCTTCCACGCGAACGGTGCGAGCCGGGCGCTCGGATTTATTTGCTGATGGATTATCCGAGCCCATCATAAATTGTCCACCTTCAATAAGAACCATATCTTGATCGATTTTTTGAGCAAGAGGGCTAGGTTGTGTTGTTGCACACCCAGTGATAATTAGCGAAATCGAAATAGTGGCACCAAGGTAAAGAGTATTACTTTTGGAATGCTTCATAGGGGAGCTCCATCAACATTTATGATCAAAAAATTTTATCAGGCAAGTCTATGAAAAACAGTTATACACACTATAACAAGCGCCACGAATAATTGAACATTATCATCACACTAGGCGATTAACTTAATGATTAGTCTTAACGCCGTTGGGCGCAGGCTAGCAACTAAGAAGGTGATGAATGCACATAACTCAAGGTCCGCAGTTCAATGGAAAAGCATCCAAGCGATTACATGTCATGGCGAAACCTATCGGTGCAGTGTGCAATATCGATTGCAC
This sequence comes from Vibrio sp. 811, assembly GCF_033339195.1. Classification (NCBI taxonomy): domain Bacteria; kingdom Pseudomonadati; phylum Pseudomonadota; class Gammaproteobacteria; order Vibrionales; family Vibrionaceae; genus Vibrio; species Vibrio sp. 811. The sequence goes on along the minus strand of NZ_JAWOUB010000002.1, from coordinate 153,792 downwards.
CTATTGTTACTACCTAAGCAAACAAGATTTACTTGAGTACAAGCCAGGCTGCTCACCAGTCATGGATGAGGAAACGCTCGAGACCTATATCCGTCAATATATAGCGGGACAAAATACACCTGAAATCATTTTCTCTTGGCAGGGTGGTGAGCCGACAATGCTAGGTTTGGATTATTTCAAGACAATTGTTGAGCTACAGAATAAATACCGTCCCGATGGCATTACGATCTCCAATGATCTCCAGACTAATGGCACACTGCTTAACGATGAATGGTGTGAGTTTTTAAAGGCGAACAACTTTCTCGTCGGTTTAAGCATTGATGGCCCAGAAATGATGCACAACGCTTACCGAACAAACCGAGCTGGTAGAGGCACATTCCGGCAAGTTATGAATGCGGTTGAATTATTACATAAGCACGAAGTAAAGTTTGCTACGCTCACTTGTGTTAACAACTTGACCGGCCGTAACCCACTTGAAGTGTACCGATTCTTGCGAGATGAAGTACGCTCCCCTCAAATGCAGTTTATTCCAATAGTTGAGCAGAAAACATTCAGAACAACCGCCCCTCAAACTTGGGAGCCAAACGAGCAACTAAAGCAAGGAGATAAACGGTTGATCCCAGGTCATAAAGATGCCGTTGTTGAGCCTTTTTGCGTTGCGGATGAAGCATGGGGAAATTTTCTGATCGCGATTTTCAATGAATGGGTTTTACACGATATCGGCAACGTGTTTGTGCAGTACTTTGAAGCCAGTATCGAAACCTGGATGGGCAGAAAAAACCCACTGTGTACTTTAGGTGAAATCTGCGGGAAAGGCTTAGCAATGGAGCCTAATGGTGATGTGTTTGCGTGTGATCATTACGTGTACCCAGAATATAAGGTTGGAAACATTCATCACGAAAAGCTCGATACGCTCGCTTATAGCTCTGAACAGCAGAAATTTGGGTTTGCTAAAAGTCGTACGCTGCCCCAACAGTGCCTTCAATGTGATTATCAATTTGCATGTTTTGGAGAATGTCCCAAAAACCGTTTTATCCGTACTAGGCAAGGTGAGCCTGGTCTTAATTATCTCTGCGCGGGTTGGAAGAAGTTTTTTACCCATGCTGATCAGTCGATGGCGTACATCTTACGAGCGACAGGTAACCCAGTGGTTCACGGTAAATACAGTGACCAGATTCTACGCCAGCAAGCTACTCAAACACAGACTGTGTTTGAAACGAAGTTTTAAGATAGTCACTACGCCTGCTACAGGCCCGGAAATGAAAGAATATAGGTTATTGAATGCAAAAAATTAAGCTGCTCTCTAAATCATTACTCGTGATCTCGATCGGCATTGCTGCGAGTCAAACAGCAGTGGCACAAGAAACAACATTGCTAGACCCAGACCAGGTATCGCCGACAACGGTTGTCACTCCACAAGAAGCTCAAATGACACCGGCGCAACGAGTCGAAAAGCTGTCTTATGATGCGCAAAATAAAAAGTTGTCTTCAGAAAAACGTATTGATGCTTTACGTGAGTTAGCCAACTATCCAAGCCAAAATGCATTGGTTGCAGTTGCGCGTGGGTTGCAGGATGAAGATGGAGGTATTCGCGAAGCTGCGATCGTGGGAGCACAGCCATATATGATTGAGCACCGTTGGCGTTTGATTTCACCATTATTGAGTGATGACGCCGCCATGGTGCGAATTACAGCAGCGATTAACCTCGTTCGAGATTACGCCAATTTGAGTTCGGAGCAACAGCAGTCACTTGAAGGGCCTGTTTCAGAGCTGACAGCACACTTGTCCAGTAAGAACGATAATGTTTCCAAGTTATTACTTGCAGACGTTTACCGTTGGCATCGTGATTGGGATAAAGCGGCGCTGATATACCCAGAGTTAACTAAGCTTGAGCCAAACAACCCTCAAGTTTGGTTAAGCTATGCAGACAACTTCCGAGCGCAACAGCTAGACCAAAAAGCTATCAAAGTGCTTGACGAGGGTATCAAGCTAAATTCAGAAGATGCCTCGCTGCATTATTCTAAATCTCTCGCTTTGGTTAGATTAGACAAAAAGAAAGAAGCGGCGTTTGAAATAGACAAAGCTGCGACGATGGCAAAGACGAACAGTTACTTTTGGTATTTAAATGGTGTTCTGCAAGAAGAGTTAGACTTGAAGAAGTCTGTCAACGCTTTTGAGCAAGCGTATTTGATATCCGGTGCTCCAGAACAATTGTATGCCGTGTGTGACATCTATGTCAGATACGGCAACCCTAAAACGGATGACTGTTTAACAGAGCTAACGAAGGTCGCTCCCGACTATGTTATTGAAGAGCTCAATCAGAAAAAGGGACGTAAAAGTGCCTCTACATCAGTTGAAGCCAATGAATTTAAACTCTAATCGGTAAATTCCATGTTCCTATTTTAATAAAATAGTGGACTAGATTGGTGACATTGTCACTTTTTGGTGGCCGTTGCATATTTCAGTTCAATATGCGCCTGTTTCAATTGAACTATACTTTTGATTGGATTCGCACCTAGCACCTCAATATAAGGAATTAAGATGGCTATAAAGTTAAAGGCGATTGTCTTAGCAACAGGTTTTGCTCTGTCTAGTTACGCTGTTGCTGCTGATATGCAAGATCCACTTCCGTCATGGAACAACACTGACGCTAAGCAAGCTATTATGGCGTTTGTTACGAAAACAACGACCCAAGGTTCGGATTCCTATGTGCCTGAAAGCCAACGAATCGCGACGTTTGATAATGATGGAACACTTTGGGCAGAAAAGCCTGTTTATCTACAGTTGTTTTTTGCGATCGATAGAGTAAAAGAAATGGCCTCTGAGCATCCTGATTGGAAGACAACCGAACCCTTTGCTTCCGCATTAAAAGGTGACATGGAGGGGATTGGTAAACAAGGACTCGAAGGTGTAATGAAGCTTGTTATGGCAACCCATTCTGGAATGTCTACTGAACAGTTTCATCAAGAAGTTAAGGAATGGTTGAAAACGGCTGTCCATCCAACAACGGGTAGACCATACACTGAAATGGTATATCAACCTATGCTCGAACTGCTCGACTATTTAAGAGCGAACGACTATCAGACCTACATCGTTTCTGGAGGCGGAATTGAATTTATGCGCGTTTGGGCGCCGGAAGTATACGGCATTCCAACGCAAAACATCGTGGGAACGACGTTAAAGGCGGAATATCAAAGTGTTGATGGAAAACCTACCATCCAACGTATGCCGGAAATAGACTTTGTCAATGACAAAGCAGTAAAGCCTGTGACGATCCAAAACTTCATTGGCAAACGTCCGGTAATGGCGTTTGGTAATTCTGATGGTGATTTACAGATGTTAGAGTGGACGAAAGCAGGTTCAGGTCCAAGATTTTCTGCGATTATCCATCACACGGATGACAAGCGCGAATGGGCGTATGATAAAGATTCTCATGTTGGTAAGTTAGATAAATCGTTTAAAGTAGGTGAAGAGCAAGGTTGGCTATTTGTCGATATGAAACAAGATTGGAATCAAGTGTTTAAAGAGAGCACTAAATGATAATCTTTGTTTGACCATAACTTGCTGCAACCAAACAATTGCAACGAAATAAAAGGCCTCACAATTGAGGCCTTAGTTAATTCCACAGTAGCTTCGATACCTAGGGTCTAGTTTCTAGGTTGCTGTGTCATTGTTTCTACCACTTTTTCAATACTTAACGAGCTACCTTTCGTTGCAGGGAACTCCTTAAATGTCTCTAGGAACTTACGCACGATAGCTTGAGCAGGAACGAACATCCACATTTGATCAGCGTAAAAATGTCTGACGTAAAGTGCTGCATCTGGACCGACCTCAAATGGATCCATACGAAGGTTTACAATCAAAGGCCAACTAGGTGTTTTGCGGTATGCCTCATTAATGGCACCCTCCATAACACTGAAGTGGATCTTCCAGTCTTTATAACGAACGGCGTTTAAATTACCACCAGCATCGAAGTAAAAGATTTCTTTGCGTGCGCCTTCATCAGCTTTACCAGTCAGCAGATCAAGTTGGTTGTAGCCATCTAAATGTGCTTTAAAGGTTTTGCCCGCTGCTTTATGACCCTTCAATAGTTTTTCTTTCACATCAGGTTCGCCCACAGCTGCGAGTAGAGTTGGCATCCAGTCTTCTTGTGAAAAGATATCGTTGATAACCGTTCCTGGTTTAATGTTTCCAGGCCAGCGTACCATCATCGGAACGCGGAATCCGCCTTCCCAAGTCGTACCTTTTTCGCCCTTGAACGGTGTAGTACCACCATCTGGCCAGGTAAATTTCTCAGCACCATTATCGGTACTAAAAACAACAATGGTGTTATCTGCTACGCCTAGCTCTTCAAGTTTATCAAGCATGACACCTACTTGATCATCTAGGTCCATCATGCCATCGGCGTATAAGCCGTAACCTGACTTCCCTTGATATTCTTCACTCAAATGTGTCCAGACGTGCATACGGGTTGAGTTATGCCAAATAAAGAATGGTTTGTCTTCTTTTACTGCTTTTTCCATAAAGGCCAAGCTAGCATCCATGAACTCTCGGTCTACGTTTTCCATACGCTTACGAGTAAGGGGACCTGTGTCCTCGATCTTGCCATCCGCAGTCGCCTTCAACACGCCTCGAGGTCCGAATTTTTTACGAAACTCTGGATCTTTTGGATAAAACTCAGACTCAGGCTCTTCTTCCGCGTTTAAATGGTATAGGTTACCAAAGAACTCATCAAACCCATGGTTAGTTGGTAGGTGCTCATCTTGATCACCAAGGTGGTTTTTACCAAACTGACCAGACACATAGCCGTGATTTTTAAGTAACTCTGCGATAGTAGGATCTTTCGATTGAATACCCTCTTTTGCGCCGGGCATACCAATAGTCAATAGACCGGTACGAAACGGATGTTGACCCAGAATAAATGAGGCTCGTCCGGCAGTACAACTCTGTTGTGCGTAAGCGTCTGTGAAAATGGCACCTTCATTGGCGATTTTATCAATGTTAGGAGTCTTCCCTCCCATCATACCATTGTGATACGCACTAATGTTGTATACACCTACATCGTCACCCCAGAACACAAGGATGTTGGGCTTATCGGCAGCAAAGGCTGTGGACGCAGCTAATGTACCGACCAATGCCATTACCTTTTTAATCGAGTTTCGCATGAAAATCCTCCGCGATAAATGAATCCATTATCGTTATATAACGTTACTAATTGTGTTCATCATGGCGAAGTCGAGTGAGATGACACCAAATGAGACAATGTAGTTAGTTGAATATAGTAGAGGTTTTTTGTTGCTTCCAAGTAATCCCTGTTTTTCAAAAATGTTAATTAACATGAACTAGACTTTAGTGTGTTTTAAGTGTGATAAGACGCACTTACAGGATTAAATTTCAATGAAAGGCGACACTATGAAAAATAAACTAGCAACTATCCTGTTTCTATGTATCCCGTTAGAAGTGGTTGCGGAAGAGACACCAAATGTCGTAGTAATGTTGGTTGATAACCTTGGGTGGGGGGAATTAAGTTCCTATGGGAGTACCAGAGGTGTTGAAACCAAAAACTTAGATCAACTTGCTAGAGAAGGTGTACGCCTTACTAATTTTAATGTGGAACCGCAATGCACACCAACTCGCTCCTCATTCATGACGGGGAGGCGAGCGCTTAGATCTGGGACAGATAAGGTTGTTTGGGGAGTGCCTTACGGTATGGTGAACTGGGAAATAACCATTGCAGAGAAGTTTAAGGAACAAGGATATAACACGAGCCTTTACGGGAAATGGCATTTGGGAGACCAAAAAGGGCGCTTTCCAACGGATCAAGGCTTTGATGAATGGTATGGCATTGCAAATACGACGGATGAGTCAGAATATAGCTCTCAACCCGGTTATAAAGCTATATTACCTAAACCTCAAATCCTTTCAGCTAGAGCAGGGCAGAACCCTAAAGGGGTCAAAGAATATAATTTGGACTCACGTAGAACGATTGACAGTGAGCTAGTTGAACATGCCACAAATTTTATAAATCGAAATGTGAAAGAGAATAAGCCATTTTTCTCTGTAATTACTTTTACTCAACCACATTTACCGACGCTACCTCATCCTGATTTTATTGGTAAAACAGGCAAAGGAAATTACTCAGATGTGTTAGCTGAGATAGATTTTCGAGCTGGGCAAGTTATTGGTGCAATAGAAAAAGCAGGAATTAAAGACAATACACTAGTGATTTGGTTTTCTGACAACGGTCCAGAGTGGCATATGCCATACCAAGGCTCTAGCGGACCATGGCGTGGTGCGTACTTTACGGCTCTTGAAGGCTCTCTCCGAACACCATTTATTGCCTCTTGGCCTAACCACATCAAACCGGGCAGAGTGAGTGATGAAATTATCCATGTTGTGGATCTATTTGCCTCACTTTCTCATGTCGGTGGATACAAATTACCAAGCGATAGAACAATAGATAGTATTGATCAGTGGGCCTTTTTAAAGGGAGATAGTGAAAAGTCTAATCGAGATGGTTTAATCGTTAACAATGGATCTGAAACCTACGCTTATAAGTGGGAAAATTACAAGATGCACTTTATTGATCAAGATATCATGCCGGAGAAAGGGCGCCCATTACAGATCCCTGAAATATACAATTTGATTGATGACCCTAAAGAGGAGTTTGATTTAAGAAATAATGCCACATGGTTATTTCCTATCATGATAGGAAAGAGAGTAAAGTTTGAATCTTCCGTTGCAACAAGCTGCGATACGATTCCTTTCCCTGCTCCATTTGGATATAAGCCCGATTGTAGCAAGGGGAATTTCAATCAATTTCCAGTGGATGGGTTACGCCAGAAGTAGTTTACCCCAATGGCTCTTTCTCGCATACATGAGGTATGTTTTTGGTTCAATATCTCATTAGAGCCATTTAGGGCCATGTTTTTTCTAGTTTCATTTGAACAGTCACATTCGTCGACCATACTTAAAGTTCGTTGTTTCATATGGGGCGAATTATGCAGCCAATACTCTACATTCAAGTCGGTAATGTTCTTTGGGCGGTTTTAAGTGACGGTTCTTGGATCCAAATGTTGCCTAACGAACAATTAGTTCCAGAAGTAGAGGTGGTTGTTCTTAATACTGACATTCTCGATATCGCATTTAATGAAGATACAACAAGTGAGGATGAATCGAGTTCGAATGAACTTTTAATTGCATCTCAAAACGGTATTGAATCCACTTTTAATCAGAGCGTTCGAGATTTTAGTGAGTCTTCTGGTGGGTTAAGTTTTGTTGCCTATATTCGCGCCGTTTTACCTGAGCAACTCGTTTCTAATGGCTATGTTACTAGGCCAGCAGTGCAAGAAAGAGAGAACCCAACTTCTGAGACTCAGGCTCCTGAGCGGTTGAATCCCGATGCTATATTAACGGTAGATATTCTTGATGGTGGTGATGGATACGAAAACCAGTTTGAAGTTCCTAGTGTCACGATTCAAGGTGACGCACTCAAGATAAGCGATGAGTGGCTTGTTACTATCACCATTACCGATAGCCTCAATAATTCTATTACTGTTACAACGACCGTAGAGAACGAGGCTTATACCCTATCAGGCGTTGATCTGTCTTCTCTTGCCGAAGGGCCGCTTACGGTGACTTCTGTGGTTTCTGACATTTATGGCAATAACCTGAACGCTGTCGATACGACCATTAAAGATACACTTGCAACGGTGAACGTCAATTTTGATGGTGGAGGGGATGAGTATTTAAATCAGTACGAAATCGCGACTACTCGCCTCGAAGGGACGATTGAAAACATTGAAGATGGTCAGCGTATCCAAGTTACGGTAACCGACTCGTTAGGAGCGGTCATAAACTTAGAAACGGTGGTGACTGGTGGAAGTTGGTCTCTGGACGACGTTGACTTTTCTGGATTGTCTGAAGGTACGCTGACAGTTGTTGCTGAGAGTATAGATATAGCGGGCAACCCTGCAACCAGTGAAAACACCATCATTAAAGATACGCTCGCAAGTGTGACGGTGGACGTTGACGATGGCGGAGACGGCTATTTAAGCATTGAAGAGCGCCAATCTGTCACTTTGTCAGGGCAAGTCAGTGATGTTGAAAATGGTCAGACGGTTTCTGTCACGGTTCAAGACAGCTCAGGGGTGATGCTCTCGTTCAATGCCGTTGTCGTTGATGGTATGTGGCAAGTCGAAGGGGTGAACTTATCCACGTTAGCCGATGGGGCGTTAACCGTATCTGCCTCCGTGAATGATGTGGCGGGCAACCAAGCGAAAGCGATGGATGAGGCTACGACCATAGATGCCACTGCTCCCACCATTGATATCGATACGGATTTTTATATTAGCGGTGGTCTTGCCATTGATGATTTCCGTGAGGGTATAGTCACGGAAATGAGAGGGATAACCAGTGGTGTAGAGCAAGGTCTGGCAGTGACGATTCGGGTAAGTGACGGAGACAGCACGCTGAATTTTACTGGCCTTGTTGATGCATCAGGTTCGTGGACAGTAACCGGAATTGACGTAAACACTCTCAATCTAAACAACACGTGGACCATTGAAGCAGAAGTGTTGGATGCCGCCGGCAACCACGCGGTAGATACCATGCCGACAATAGTGCTACCCGGTTCAACGGTATTTTCTGAAAACATCGTTGGATTTTTTGGTGAGCAAAGCAGCTCGGCAGCCATCAACATAGAAAATGGTGTGCCAGCACTGCATGCAGAGCAACCAAGTTTGAGTGCGCTTACATCGGTCGGTCAATCTATTAATGTTGTTGTTGCAGAAGATGGGTTGAGCTTACAAGGAACATCGACTGACGACCGATTAGTTTTCTCTGCAGAGGTCAATGATGATGGTACGGTTCAAATTACTTTTTATGAAGCGATTGATCATGGTGTAGGTCAAGATGAGCTGGTGACTAACGTATTGGTTGAAAGCACTCAAAGTGATGCTGACGGTACACAAGAGGCTGTTGTGGCTCCCCTAGAAATCGTCATCAGTGATGCCGACCCAGTGATCGCAAATGAGTCATATAGTGTAACCGAAGGCCAAGTCATTTCTGGCAATGTACTGGAGAATGACATTGATATTGATGGTGACTTGTACATTCGATATGTCAGAGCCGGAGGAGAGATCCAGTCTGTCCCTGATGGTGGCTCAGTAAGTTTTAGTCTAGAGAAGGGTGAATTAACCGTATTTTCAGATGGCTCTTGGCAGTTGAATGCCAGTCGCAACTTAGATCACACGGTTGAGCAAAGTATCGTATTTGATTATCTCGCAGCCGATGATTCAAAAGATTACGGTGTAGCAACCGCGACCATCGACATTATAGATGGCCAAGCGGGTTATGTAGGCAGCGCTACTATAAACGCAGAAGAAGTACCTCTGGGAGCGGCATTATTAACCACCGAAGGCAGTGTTAATGTGATTGCTGGCTCTGATAACCCTGATCCGACTAGTTTGTATTTTGGTGGGGCATCCATTACTAAGTTAGAGGCATTAGGGCTTACAAGCTCAGTCTCTGATAATGAGCTTAGCTACACGTTAAGTTCCAGTGGAAAGCAAATCACAGCATTTGCCAATGGTGTCACTGTATTTACGTTAACATTGAGTGGCATTGAGTCGGGTAACGATGTACTAGCTTCAATCTCGCTTACTCTTGATCATCCTATCGATCAATTCAATAGTAGTGATACGGTCACTTTCACGCTGACCATTGGAGGGGCAGATCTAGACTCCACACCGCTTGTAGAGAATGAAATTGATTTCGTGTTGAAAGATGGTGTTGATCCTACGTTGAGCAACTTGACTGTTGTTGCAATGGAGGAGATTAATCTAGAAAGTGGGGCAATCTTTAAGACTGGGAGCCTTCAACTCGATATCGGGAGTGATTATGTTGACTCTCTTCGATTTAGCGAATTAAACCAGCCCACATTAGTGAGTAGTGAAAGTGAGTTGCTTTACCGTCTGTCTGATGACGGTACGACAATTACTGGCTATATCTTAGAAGGTGGGGTGGAAGTAAATATTTTTCAATCGAAACTATTATCCACATTACCTTTAAAGTCGAGTAGTGAAATAGAGTATTCCTTTGAATTATATCGCTCTTTCGATCTGTCAAAAGATCAAATCCTGGATATACCATTGTTAGTTAATGCAACAGATTCAGACGGTGACACCACCTCCGTAACATTGGATATTACCTTAGAGGCAATTGAAGGTTTGAACGATGATGCCTCTTTAACGGTGGATATTCTTGATGGCGGCGATGGATACGAAAACCAGTTTGAAGTTCCTAGTGTCACGATTCAAGGTGACGCACTCAAGATAAGCGATGAGTGGCTTGTTACTATCACCATTACCGATAGCCTCAATAATTCTATTACTGTTACAACGACCGTAGAGAACGAGGCTTATACCCTATCAGGCGTTGATCTGTCTTCTCTTGCCGAAGGGCCGCTTACGGTGACTTCTGTGGTTTCTGACATTTATGGCAATAACCTGAACGCTGTCGATACGACCATTAAAGATACACTTGCAACGGTGAACGTCAATTTTGATGGTGGAGGGGATGAGTATTTAAATCAGTACGAAATCGCGACTACTCGCCTCGAAGGGACGATTGAAAACATTGAAGATGGTCAGCGTATCCAAGTTACGGTAACCGACTCGTTAGGAGCGGTCATAAACTTAGAAACGGTGGTGACTGGTGGAAGTTGGTCTCTGGACGACGTTGACTTTTCTGGATTGTCTGAAGGTACGCTGACAGTTGTTGCTGAGAGTATAGATATAGCGGGCAACCCTGCAACCAGTGAAAACACCATCATTAAAGATACGCTCGCAAGTGTGACGGTGGACGTTGACGATGGCGGAGACGGCTATTTAAGCATTGAAGAGCGCCAATCTGTCACTTTGTCAGGGCAAGTCAGTGATGTTGAAAATGGTCAGACGGTTTCTGTCACGGTTCAAGACAGCTCAGGGGTGATGCTCTCGTTCAATGCCGTTGTCGTTGATGGTATGTGGCAAGTCGAAGGGGTGAACTTATCCACGTTAGCCGATGGGGCGTTAACCGTATCTGCCTCCGTGAATGATGTGGCGGGCAACCAAGCGAAAGCGATGGATGAGGCTACGACCATAGATGCCACTGCTCCCACCATTGATATCGATACGGATTTTTATATTAGCGGTGGTCTTGCCATTGATGATTTCCGTGAGGGTATAGTCACGGAAATGAGAGGGATAACCAGTGGTGTAGAGCAAGGTCTGGCAGTGACGATTCGGGTAAGTGACGGAGACAGCACGCTGAATTTTACTGGCCTTGTTGATGCATCAGGTTCGTGGACAGTAACCGGAATTGACGTAAACACTCTCAATCTAAACAACACGTGGACCATTGAAGCAGAAGTGTTGGATGCCGCCGGCAACCACGCGGTAGATACCATGCCGACAATAGTGCTACCCGGTTCAACGGTATTTTCTGAAAACATCGTTGGATTTTTTGGTGAGCAAAGCAGCTCGGCAGCCATCAACATAGAAAATGGTGTGCCAGCACTGCATGCAGAGCAACCAAGTTTGAGTGCGCTTACATCGGTCGGTCAATCTATTAATGTTGTTGTTGCAGAAGATGGGTTGAGCTTACAAGGAACATCGACTGACGACCGATTAGTTTTCTCTGCAGAGGTCAATGATGATGGTACGGTTCAAATTACTTTTTATGAAGCGATTGATCATGGTGTAGGTCAAGATGAGCTGGTGACTAACGTATTGGTTGAAAGCATTCAAAGTGATGCTGACGGTACACAAGAGACGGTTGTGGCACCGTTAACGATTACTATTTATGACTCTGATCCGGTGATTAGAGATGACACATACTCAGTCGTAGAAGATCAAACAATTACGGGCAATCTACTTGAAAATGATATTGATCTTGATGGAACACTTTATGTGAAATTTGTAGAGGCTGGCGGGGAGCAGAAGTCAATTCTAGAGGGGGGATCCGTAAGTTTTAGTTTAGAAAAAGGCGAATTAACCGTATTTTCTGATGGCTCTTGGCAGTTTGATGCAGGTCGAAACCTAGATCATTCGGTCGAGCAAAGTGTTTCTTTCAGCTATTTAGCTGCAGATGACTCCCAAGACTATGGCTTGGCTAACGCGACGATTGATATTAGTGATGGACAAGCAGGTTACGTAGGCAATGCGACTATAGACGTAACAGAAGTCCCTTTGGATGGCCCGATATTGAACTTTGAAGGAACTGTTAATATTGTCGCGGGATCTGACAATCCGGATCCGAGTAGTTTGTATTTCGGTGGGTCATCTATTACTAAGTTAGAAGCATTAGGGCTTACAAGCTCAGTCTCTGATAATGAGCTTAGCTACACGTTAAGCTCTAGTGGAAAGCAAATTACAGCATTTGCCAATGGTGTCACTGTATTTACGTTAACATTGAGTGGCGTTGAATCGGGTAACGATGTATTAGCTTCAATTTCGCTTACTCTTGAGCACCCTATCGATCAATTCAATAGCAGTGATACGGTCACTTTCCCGTTGACCATTGGTGGCGTAGATTTAGATGCCACACCGCTTGTAGAGAATGAAATTGACTATGTTCTAAAGGATGGCGCAGACCCAACTTTAAATAATTTGAATGGGGTAGAAGTAAAAGAATCTGATCTCGCAAATGGAGGTGTGTTGAGCTCAGGGAATTTTCAAGTTGAGGTTGGCAGCGATTACCTCGAATCTTTGTCGTTCATCGTCTCTGAACAACCCTTGTTGACGAGTGGTGAACAAGTTGTGCTTTATCAAGTCTCTGCGGATGGCAAAACACTTGATGGTTATATTCTTGACGAAGATGGGCAAACTCAGATTCCCATCTTTCAAGCTATCCTCAATGCTTCATTACCTATTGATGCAAATGGCGACATTACCTACTCCTTTGAGCTTTTTCAGGCTCTCGACCAACAAGAAAATACTGATCCAAACGTACCTCTCGTTGTTACTGCAATGGACTCAGACCAAGATAACACGTCGGTCGTTTTAGACATTAATGTGATAGATAACGACAATGGACAAGCGCTAATCAATAGTGGCAATGTCGAGTTGACCGAAACACCTGTCGATACAAACATTGCTCCTGATGGTGTTTCAGCCATAGCGAATACGGATGTGATAGTTACGTCATCATTCGATCCGATTGTGTATCTGGGTGTTGACATAAATGATGGAGATACTGTCAAAACTACGCTTGGTGATGCTGTTACTTATAACGGAGAGGCTGTCACTTGGTACGATAACAATGATGGAAGCTTTGACGCAATTTCAGACACTGGAGACGTTGTATTTAGGGTCACGTTACCTAGTGACTTCTCTTTGCCATCAAATGATACGTCTACCGTTAATGTAACTGTAGAGCTTTATCACTCGCTTGACCATGTTTTAGGTGATGGGACGCAATTGTCGATCTCTATGCCCATCGTGGCGAGAGATTCTGATGGAAGCGAGATCTCTACGGAGTCCAACATACTGGTCTATGATGGCTTGTTTCCGGAACTAGTAATTACAGAGGGAATCACAGTCAATGAAAGTGGGTTGAATGATGATTCGCTTGATTCTGGCATCGAGGGCTCGTCACCATCCATTACGCTATTACAAGGTTCAGACTCTATCGCCAGTGTGAGCGTGAATATCGATATGTTCAATGTGCTCGGCTATAAAACAAGTAGTGGTAGCTTGGTTTCGCTTGATTCACCGGACTCGAATGGTTGGTTATATGCAAGAGATGAAAGCGAGCAAGACGTCTTTAGAATTAGATTTAATACCGATGGGACTGTCGAGTTTGATCTATACCGTGCACTTGAACACGATGAACCTGACGGTGTTCCAGCGGACGAGAACACATTAGAACTCAGTTTTTCAATTTATGCCGTTGATAAGGATGGCGACCAGTCTGAAGCTGAGACATATACCGTTAGTGTAGTAGATGATATCCCTGAAGACACAAGCTCACCAATAGAAATTGAACTTACCGAGGGGGATGAGTTTTCGGGAAACTGGTTTAGCAATAATGCCGACTTAATCAGTTCAGATGGCACGTTGATTTCAAGTTTGACCTATGCAGGTGAAACATACGATACGGCGAGTTCGGTATTTAGCAATGATGCTTGGACCATCGATTTAATCAATAGTAGTGATGGTAACTTAAAATATGGAACGCTGACTATTGCTCAAGATGGGACATTTACGCTAACTACCGAGCTTATTGTTAATACGCCTGTAGGTGGTTTGCTTGATGATCTAACGATAACTGTGACGGATGCAGACGGTGACCAAGCAAGCAGTGAAGCTCAATTAATTCTTGATGATGCTAGGGGCTTTATTCGAACCGTTAATGTAGATACGTTAGAAGATAATGGCGCGAATAATAGTGGAGACCCTACGCCAGTCGCGTTACCGATTAGAGTTTCTCCTGGGGATACGGAGAATAATGAGCGTGTTGAAGCGATAAGGATCTCTGTTGAATCTCTACAAGGAGGGGCTCTGTTTTTAGACGGAGCGCGCCTTGAAGATGATGATAATGACGGATTTATTAGTCTTTCTGGTACAGAGCTAATGGGGGTGGGTATATTCACTGTTCCAAATGGTGATCTTACTTATCAACCAGCACTAAACCTGTCGGGCAACACTATCAAAGTTTCGTTAGCAGTGTCTGCATTAATCGTATCTGATGTCGAACCAGATGGTTTTGTATTACAAGGCAATAACACGTTAAATGTTAACGTTTTACCGGTTGCAGATTTGCCAGAGTGGTCTAATGATTCGGACTTTTCTTATCAAAGTGTTGAAGATTCCGCTGAATCACTTTCACTCAATATTGTTGCTGAAAAGTTTGACCAAGACGGTTCTGAAACGCTCCACTACCAAATTTCGAATATTCCAGATGGACTTATATTAACACTTAACGGAAGTGCTATTGAGGAAGGGAAAGCGTATAGCCAATCCGAGTTAGATCAAATTGAAATCACATCTAACGAAAACTTAGCCGGAAGATTTACTTTTGATGTGACGGCAGTAACGACTGAGTCGGGTAGTGTGTTTGCCGATGAGCAAGATAAAACAGCGGAGATCACTGAGCAAGTTGTTATCGATATATCTCCAGATGCCGATGTGCCTACGCTGACCGTTAAAAACATTCAGGGGCTTGAAGACCAAGCGATTGACTTAAAAGAGTACATCCTAGGGCGGCTCACTGACACAGATGGCTCGGAGTCTCTGTCTTATCGCATAGAAGTTCAAGATGGTTGGACATTGCCTGTCGGAGCTGGGATTACGCTTATCGGTATTAATACCTACCTAGTGACCTCCAATGCTCTAGCCAATTCAGAGGCGTTACTTCAACCAAAATCGGATATCAGCTCATTTACTGAATCTCTATCCCTTCAAGTAACCGCCATTTCAACAGAGTCGACTATTGATGGCTTAGCACCTCTTAATGAAACCGCCGAGAGCCAATCTGCAACCATTGACATTAAGCTAAAAGGCGTGGTCGATGAACCAATTGTCCTAGATGGTGGACAGGGGAATTGGCAATATGATCAAGCGACTAAAGTAATTAGTAATCTCTCTACGTTAGACGAAGATAACCTGATACAACTGGATTTTATCATCCAGACATCAGACGACGATCTATCAGAAGAAATTAATATTTTGCTTCAGAACATCCCTTTGGGAACACAACTGACAGATGTAAATGGTGACCCTATTGTTCTTCCAATTGCTTACGTGGACCCAATAACGGGGCCAGTTTATCAGGTCTCGAATGCTGTTCTTGAAAACACTTACCTCAAAACAGAGCAAGATTTTAGTGGAACACTGAGCATGGATGTTATCGTCGTTTCAACAGAGCCGGATGGTGATTCTGCTGAAACCCCTCTTAAAGTGGAAATGGAAATCTCACCTATTGTTGATCAAACTGACGGTCAAGAATTACAAAGCAATGGTATTGAGGACAATTTCATCACACTAAATCTTGAGCCTGTCGTTAATCAAGATATAGATTCTAGCGAGTCCTTGACAGGATACACCATTGTATCCATTCCAGATGGCTTAACACTTTACTTTGATGGTAATGCAGTAGAGGAAAGTAATTTACCGTTAGAACTCAATGAACTACTCGATGGTAGCTCAGCAACATTATCTGAGTTGTTAAACAGTGGACGAATCACTGTAAAAGCTAATGAAGACCTAAGTGGGACGTTTAGCCTGGAAGTTCAGTACGAAGTGACAGACACGTCTCCTACGATGGAGACTGATGTAAAGGCAATCAATGGCTCTTTGAGCGTCGTGGTTTCTGGAAAAGTGGATATTGGTAATGAAGATATTGACAAAACACGTTTAGAAGGCGCGACTGAAGTATTCACAAGTACGGATGGGTCTGCTGTTGACGTGAGTGGAGGCATTACATTTACAGAAGCGGATATTGATGGTTCAGAGTATCTCGATTACATCGTTTTACAGATACCGCAGGGTCAAGACCTCATTGTTACTCATCCGAACGGTGCTTCTCAAGATGCCGATGGGAACTGGCTGATTCCAATGGAAGGAATCACAAGTGATAGCGTGTTGGAAACCGCTCAAGATTTGCTTGCTGGCGCATCGATTTATAGCCCATCTAATACAGAGATACTTGATGTGAATGTGTTAGCGTATGTTCGAGATGGAACGGATGCTCAATACATCACAGGTCAGTTCCAAATTCAAATTACTGGCCATGAAGGAGATGGAGACCAGTGTGCTGATCCTGGTGAACCAGGAAGCGTTCAAAGTGGGGATATTGTAGGTAAAGAAGGTGAAGATGTCTCAATTGGGGCGTTTTTAAACCCTGATGTAGCGAGTAGTGATGGTAACTTAGTTTCCTTCTTTGTCGCCGCAGATTCTTTACCTGAAGGAGTCGAGCTTACTGGCGAAGGTGTGATACCTGCTTATGATAATGCGGGCAATCTGTTAGGTTATTCAATTTCTAGCGCTGGATTGTCTTCCTTGACGCTTACTGGCGTGGATGAGGACTTTGCTGGTTGCATTACTTTCAATTTAGAAGTGACAGAAACGGCCCCATGCGATGGTGACTCGAAAACAACCGCTCAGACCATTACGGTACAAATCTCTCCTGTTGTCGATGATATCGCGATAGCACCAAGCCAAGTTACGGTTCAAGAAGATACTATAACCAACCTGAATCTTGCTCTTGTATTGGGCGATAGTGAAGGACCAATGCAGTCCATTACTGGAGAAGGTGACGCAGCGACTGGCCTTGAAAGTGTCAATTGGGTTTCTTTATCTGTGTCTGACGAGAATGCGCGGTTTACTGCCGTGGACCCGAGCCTACTCATTGACAACGGTGATGGAACATGGGTAGTGACAGATGTTACGCGTCTAAACGAAATTCAGTTAATCCCACCTGAAAACTACAGTGGAGAGCTTGTTATTTCCGTTGACGCAAACATTACTGATGAAGTCACGGGAAGTTGTTTAAGTACTGACAGTGCGAAAGATACTCAAACTAAATCAACAGAAGTTACCGTTACCATTGCCCCAGTGGTTGATAAAGCGGTTCTGGAAACAGAAGACGTAGTTGGTAATGAAGATAATTATATTTATTTAGGAAACTTATCAGCATCATTAATCGATCAAGATGGTTCTGAGTCGATGTCTTTGGTCATGACAGGAGTGCCAGACGGAGCCGTGTTGGTTTGGGACAATAACGGGACGTTCGAATTACTCCCTGATAACGGTTCAACGGATGGTGAGAGCAAAGAGTGGCAGCTAACTCAAGCACAACTTGATAAGGTTTACTTTCTACCGCCACTAGATTTTAGTGGGGATATTTCATTAACACTGCAAGCTATTACCCAAGAGTCTGGATCAAACGACTATAACTATACCACTTCTCAGTTCAACGTCGGCGTAAAACCGATTGGCGATGATGTATCGTTGAATACAACCTCTAACACGTTCACTGGAGATGAAGGTGGTTCCATTTCGATTGACTTTTTAGCGAGCGGTTTTGAAACAAATAGCAACGAATATATAGAAGTGTCGATGTTGATCAAAGCAAGCTCTGAACCCTCTGCATTGGAAGGCTTAGGTAGGATTCGTATCGGGACTCAATTCTCATCCTTTACCTTCGATGACGCGGGCAATGCCGTGGCGACGGTATTAGTGCGAGCAAATGAAGTGTCAGGTTTGGAGTTCGTTCCGAAGGATGCATTTGGAACGATGGATGTTGCTCTCAATGTTAGAACGTTTGATCAAGCGATAGTGTCAGGGAAACTCGAAACCGATTTTGGAGATGTGCAAAGCACCGATCTAACCATTGTTGTTACCCCTGAAGCTGATGAGCCAACACTAACGGCCGATTATCAATCTATTGTGTCTGAAGCGTCTGGGAGTATTCCTTTAGGGTTGAGCATGAATTTAGTCAACCCTGCACCAGAAGAGTTTGGAAGTGTGGAGATTCGCGGATTACCAACAGATCTAGAGTTGAGTCATGGTGAAAGATTGAACGGCATTTATACTGTTGATCAAGAGGATGTCGCTGATCTTTCCATCGTTGGCGGGTTTAGCGGTGCAAGTGATTTTACGTTGTCGATAAAACCGATTGCAACACTGGGTGCTACTGTCGCAGAAGGTGCTGCTCAGGTAGTCAATGTTGCCTTAGTGGAAGAGGGTGACCAAACATTACTTGCGACAGATGCTAATGATTTGCTTATTGGAGGAAGTGGCAGCGATGTATTCCAGTTTGATAGTTCAGGGCTCGGTAACGAGTTAAAGCCCTCGTACGATGTGATCAACGATTTCCAAATATCCGCTATTGGTGATGATAATGACACAATTGACATTGCCTCTATAATCACCGCTACCTCGATAACAGAAGTCGATAATAAGCTCGATTTAACAGAGAATGATGATGGCGTAACGCTTCACATAAAACCAGAAGAGGCGGGGACAAAACAACAGATTCTTATGCAGGGCGTCACTCTCGATCAGCTTTACAAAGGTGACTCGACTGGCGTAGCCGAAGAAAATGTCTTACAGAAGATGATTGATGACAACAACTTGCTAGTAGGTGGTATGTCATGAAGCATCACTCATCCTCATCAAGTGAGCAGACTAACGATCCTTGGGTGCAATCGTTAACTTGGTTGATGCGTTATTTTGAGGTTAGACACCATACAAAAAAGGTGCTTTCTGGATTACCTCTTGTTGAGGGTAGATTGGATAGTGACTTATTCATCAGAGCCGCTGAGCGAGCCGATCTTGAACTCACATTAATCGATTTAAAATCCACCGCAATGTTGAGCTTTCCATTGGTGGTAATCAATAGGAAGACGTTACAACCCGCTATTATATCTGAGCGACATAACAGCGATTATCAAGTCACGTTATTTAGTGAAGATCAAGGTGAAACGCAATATGTCACGAGCGAGGAACTGCATAATCAATTCCAGCCTCAAGCATGGCAAGTTTCTATGCGTCCAGAGCTGGACAAACGGATAAGTTCAATTCAAGCGGATTATAATGAACATTGGCTTTTCGCCGTAGTGAAAGAAATGTCTCCGTGGTATCGAGATCTTTTGATTGCCTCTTTCCTTATCAATACGCTAGCGCTAGTTATTCCGCTTTTCACTATGAACGTTTACGATCGTGTAGTGCCTAATCAAGCTTTCAGTACATTATGGGTTTTGGTCGCTGGTGTCTCCGTCATCATTATTTTTGATTGGCTATTGCGTAAAGCAAGGGGAGTTGTCACTGATACCGCGGGTAAGTACATCGATAACAAGCTTTCTTCGATACTTTTTTCTAAAGTTATGGGGATGAAACTTGAACACCGTCCTGCATCAGTCGGTGCATTCGCTCGACAACTACAAGATTTTGATAGTGTTCGCGATTTTTTTACTTCTGCATCTCTTGTGACCTTAGTTGACCTCCCATTTACGTTGTTATTTTTAGTCTTAATAGGTTGGCTAGGTGGGGCAATGATGTTCATACCTATTGCCGTCATGTTTACCCTGCTGATCCTTGGCTTTGCGGTAAAAGCAAAAATAGAACAATCACATACGGAAAGTGCTGCACTATCCATGAAGCGACAAGCTCACTTGTTTGATTCATTGTCCTCTTTAAAAGAGATTAAGCAAAATAACGCTACGGGAGAAGCACAAAAGCGTTGGGAGCAAACGGTATCCATGCTTTCTGATTGGCAAAATCAATCGCGAAACTGTTCGAATATCGTTGCTTACTCCATTCAATCTAGCCAGCAGATAATTACCGTAATGTTACTTGTAACAGGCGTGTACAGAATTTCTGAGGGATTGCTAAGCATGGGGGGGCTCATTGCTATTGTCATGCTTAGCGGTCGTGCTGCAGGGGCGATTAACCAGTTAGCTATGCTGTTACTTCGCTATCAACAGACAAAAACAGCGGTTGAAGGCTTAAATTCTATCATGTCTTTACCTCAGGAGGCGCAACGCAGTCAGGTCATTACGTCTGCCGAATTTACAGGGAATATACGTTTAGAAAACGTGAGCTTCCAATACCCAGATGTTGATATGCCATGTTTGAGAGATATTAATCTTACTATCAAGCAAGGCGAACGCGTTGGCGTGATTGGTAGTGCAGGAGCCGGAAAGTCTACACTCCTTTCTATTATTACCAATCAACTCAGTGCCTTACAGGGTAGCGTTTATTTTGATGACATTGACAGTCAGCTTTGGCCCGCCGAATTGATAAGAGAGAAAACGGGTTGGGTTGGCCAAGATTCGCATCTTATATACGGCAGCATTATGGAAAACATAGTATTAGGACATCATGTTATTGATCAAGAACGTTTACGCCGTGCGATAGAATTATCGGGTTTGAACCAGTACATGAGTCGCCTTCCTCATGGTCTAGAAACGCAGGTCGGAGAAGGAGGGCGTTATTTGTCGGGGGGGCAAAGGCAAGCTGTAGCGATTTCAAGAGCTTTTTATCGAAACCCAGCAGCATTAATTTTAGACGAGCCAACCAGTTCCTTAGACCAGCCTGCTGAGAATGCATTGTTTAATGCTCTCAAATCGTTGCCGCACTCGACGACGATGATTATTAGCTCTCATAAACATTCCTTATTATCGCTTTGTGATCGAATTGTTGTGCTTGATAAAGGCACAATTTTGAGGGAAGGAGCGCCCCAAGAAATTTTTGCTAAACAACAGTCTAACGCGAAGACGAACAGAGTACGCGCAGTATCAATTGTACGCGAAGGAGGTCAATGATGAGCACAGTTCGTTGGAGTAATGCTCATTTAGCAAACCGTTCGAGAACGTTGATTTGGTTGTCTGCCGCGTTAGTGCTGAGTGTGATTATTTGGGCCTCGTGGGCGAGGTTAGACGAAGTGGTTGTCGGCGAAGGAAAAGTTGTTCCTACTTTGTCTGTTCAGACGATTCAGAGCTTAGAGGGAGGCATTCTAAAGGAGTTACTTGTCATGCCTGGTGAAAGCGTCACTAAGGGGCAAACCATCGCCATTCTGGATGATACAAGGTTTAAGTCGACCTATTCGGAGACCTCTGAGCAAGTTGAATCTTTGCTCGCCAGAAAGCAGAGGCTTCAAATTGAATTAGAAACGGTAAAAGTGAATAGCCTCCAACTGGATTGGAAACAACAAGTGAGTATCGAGCCTCAGACATTTGATATTTCGATGACCGGCCACTCTGCCTATCTGAATGCCAAAGCAAACTATCTTGAGCGGTTGAGCCAACTGGAGTCTGAGCTGGAGGAGGCTAAATTGCGAATTGAGCAACAATCGCAAGCTTATCTTGATACCTTGAATACCATTCAAACACTAAAAAGCAGTCTGGTTATTGTCTCGAAAGAGCGAGATATGCTGAGAGAGGTGGTTTCTAGTGGCGCGGTGGCTGAAGTGGAATTATTAAAACTGAATAGAGACGTTATAAAGCTCAAAGGAGACATCGCGAGTTCACAAGCTGCTGCCCAAAAGCAGAGGGCTGTGTATTCTGAATCCATCGCAGACTATCGTGGTACTGCGCTTGCTTTTAGGGCAGAGGCACAAGGGCAGCTCAATGAAGTTGTGACGCAACTAGCGCAGCTCAATGAAAGTCGTCAGGCGATTGCGGATCAGTTGAATCGAACGCAGTTACTTTCTCCGGTCGATGGAACCATCAAAGATGTTTTTGTCAGAACCATCGGAGGTGTGGTTAAGCCGGGTGAGCCTATTTTAGAAATAGTCCCTCGTAATAGCACGTTAATCGTTGAAGCGAGAATTTCTCCTCAGAATATCGCCTTCATAAGGCCTGGCCTGCCGGCAACGGTAAAGTTGTCTGCCTATGACTTTGTCATTTACGGAGGTCTAGAAGGAGAAGTGACCTACGTAAGCGCCGATGCACTTCAAAATGAAGAGGGCAATGCCTACTACCGTGCCAACGTTACTTTCAAGGTTGATGATAAGTTTACGATCATCCCGGGAATGCAGGTTGTGGTAGACATTCTTACAGGAGAAAAAACAGTACTGAATTATTGGTTAAAACCTATATTACGTGCGAAAGAGAATTCGCTCAGAGAAAGATAGACATAAGGATATAAGATGCGGCTTAAATCAACGTTATTGGTCTTGTTTGCAGTATCATCGTCGCCAAACGCTTTGACTTTAGAAGAGTCAGTTACGTTATCTCTCGATAGCTCCCCAAGTTTGCTTGCTCGCTATTCTCGCTATGAGTCGATGGTACGAGACCGAAATGCCATAAATGGTTCATTTCTTCCTCAGGTTAATTTGTATGCAGCAGCAGGGTACGAAGGTACTCGATATAACAACGGAAACTACATCGACAGTGAAGATAGAACATTAGAAAGAACGGAGATGGGCGTAAGAATCTCCCAACTGTTATTTGATGGATTTAAAACAAGTGCTGACGTTGATCGCTTATCTTACGAGGCTGAAGCTGAACGCTTGGGCTTATTGGCATCTGCGGAAAATGTCGCATTAGATACTGTCAGAGCGTATGTGGACGTTTTACATGCCCGAGAGTTGATGAAACTGACAGAAAGAAACCTAAGTGAACACCAAGAGATCTACCGTTTCATTCTAGATAAAAAAGAAAAAGGTTTAACCAGCAACTCCGACTTAGCGCAAGTTTCTTCGCGTGTCGCGACAACACAGTCCTCATTGATTGCCGCCCAAAACAATCTTTCCGATGCTAGAACAAGATTTGTACGTTTAGTTGGTCGAGCGCCGCAAAACTTAGTTGAGCCTGTTTACCCGCAGGAATTGCTTCCGAATAAGCTTGACGAAGCACTTAAACAAGCGGTTAGGTTGCACCCATCCATACAGTCGGCGATGAAAGATTTAGAGGCGGCTCGACATGAAGTAAAAAGAGAAAAGGGGGATTACTACCCAGAGCTCAAGCTTGAGCTGTCAGCCAACAAAACAGACAACGTGGATAATATTGAAGGCATTAACGAAGATGCAAAGGTTATGCTGACGGTCAACTACGATCTTTTTAACGGCTTTTCTACAGACTCCCGAGTGGAGTCATCCGCCTGGAGAGTAGAGGAGGCGAGGGCTATTCGAGCAAATGCAGAACTAGATGCGAATGAAGGTGTAAGGCTGGCATGGGACGCACATACATTGCTTCAACAGCAAATGGAGTTTTTAAAAGTCAACGTTGATGCGGCGAAAGTAACTGAATTAGGGTACATCCAGCAGTTCAATGTAGGGCGACGCAGTTTGTTAGATGTATTAGATGCCAAAGTTGAAACGTTTGTTGCGAGACGGAACTATACCCGAACAAAGTACGATCATTTGGTTGCCACTTACCGTTTATTCAACTCGATGGGGATTCTGACTTATGCGTTGCGAGTTGAGTATCCAGAGAACTGGAAGGAGAACAATAATGGATAAATTCGCAGTGACGAGTCTTCTAGTTTTCATGTTAGCAGGCTGTGCTGAATCACCGAATACGACGTTGACCACTTACCAGTACAACGACCTTAAAGACAATGATAGTGATGGCGTGATAAACCAACGAGATAACTGCGCAGATACGCCCAAAGGTGTGGTTGTTGACAGTGAGGGCTGTGCGAATTGGGTCAACGACTCGCAGACACACCTGATCAGCTTTTTCTTTGCGATGGATGAGCATCAGGTAACGCCATCTCATGATATGCCGCTAAGCGAGTTGAAAGCATTGCTTCAGAGTAACCCAAATGCGCAAGTCATACTGATAGGAGACACAAGCCCTGAAGCGTCACTCGAATACAACAAAGCGTTGGCAAAGAAAAGAACGGCAGCTATACGAAAATTGCTAGTGAGAAACGGCATTCAAGATAATCGAATTGAAGAGCAAGAGTTTTATCAGAATACGGCATTGACGGTACAACTAAAAAAACGGGAAAGGCGCACAATTGCTGTTGTAAACACGAAAGCTGAAAGTACTGAACAAGCGTGGACTATATTTAGTTCGGACAGCGAGTTGACACCTAACTCGAAGTTGGAGTTGAATTATGAAAATTAAAGTCTTGCCTTTCTTTGCTCTAACTTCATGTTTGATTTCACCGCTGGCATTTGCTGACTCTGAGGCTCGAACATCGATTTTTGTCGAACCAGAGATACTAGAAACGATAGAAACATTGATAGATGAGCCAAGTGTAAATGTAGCGCTTGCATCTCAGTCTGGTGGTTTTAACGACATGCTAAATGACGGAGCCTCTATTGCGATCACATCTAAGATATGGTCAGATGAAAACATCTCCCGATTTCAACGAGAAAGAGGCCACAGGCCTACACGTTTGTTTTTAATGGCAAACGCTATTGTCGTAATCAATAGTCAAAAGAGTACGGTAGATAGTGTTTCCGTTAGTGAATTGAAACGCTGTGATGCAAATACGTATGCTTTCGGGGAGATGCGTTTAAGTAACCCAGATGTGAGCTCTAATGGTTGTCAATCATCGATTCAAATGCTTGATGAAGACCGATTGAAACGGGCTTTAAGCGACGACTTTTCAGCCAAAGCTTATATGCGATACTCCGATTTTAAATACTCAGAACAGTGGTCGAGCTACAAGGCTCTCTCTGTTCATCATAACGATGACTCATGCTCTTTGAGCACAGATTGCATCTATTCTCTTCGCTATCCATTTTCCGTGGTCTATTACGTTTATATAAATAAACAATTCGACACTAATCAGAAGATCAAAAAATCAAAGCTATTTGAACTCCTTACAACCGACCACAATACACAACAGGTACGAAATGCTGGGTTTATTCCACTACCAAAAGCGCTTATTAAAAGAAATAGAGTGAAGTTAGGGCTAGATGAGCCAGTTGTTTTAAACGGGTATAAATAAACTTCATACGCCTAACTATGTGGGCTGAGTGAACGTACCGTCCTAGGAAGTTTTGCCTTGCTGCTCATTTATCTTTGGTTAACCTTTGGTCAATTGAGTTGGTTGTAAGTGGTTTTGTTGGTAATTTTTCTATTATTGTGGCAAATTCACTTAAAATCACTTAAGTGAATTTAAGTTATGACACAAGAAGAAAGACTCGTAGCACTCAGAGCGAAGCTGGAGCAGCAAAACAAAGTAACGTTGTCTGAAGTTTGTGAGTACTTTGGTATCTCGCGAGATTCAGCTCGCCGAGACTTAGTTAAGTTGAGTCAGCAACCTGGGTTACAAAGAATACGAGGTGGTGTCATGCTTGCGCCGATCTCTTCCCATACCGAGGCATACGCGAGTCGACCCGTGAGTGACGTTAAACATCGACTGGCTCAAGCTGCCGCAGCGTTGTTGGATGAGCGCGACCATCTTGTTATTGATACCAGCACCATTTTATCTCTGCTCCCACTCTATGCAGGAAAAGCACATTGTGGAGAAAACAAGCTCAACGTCGTTACTAACAGCATTGATGTGCTGACCGCTGCTGAGACAAACGACACAATGGACGTTTATTTCTTAGGCGGACACTTTGACCCTTATGCCAGAGCAGTTTTAGGGGCGCAAGCAGAGCAGCAAATGCAGCATTATCACGTGAACAAAGCGTTCATTGGCGTGTGTGCATTGTCATCCCGAGGGCTGACAACAAATAGTTTGTTAGAAGCAACAATGAAACAAGCGATGATTGCTCAAGCTCAGCAGGTCATCGTCGTTTGTGAATCCCGAAAAATTGGTAGCGACAATTTCCACCACGTATGTGATTTGTCAAAGATCGACATCATTATTACCGATCATCCTCCTCAATCAGATTTTCAACAACTCCTCGATCACAATGATATTGAATGTATTGTTGTGTCACCGAAATAAGGAATCTTAGAATGGCTTACGATCCCGTAAAAACCGCTGTGATTGGTTACGGATATTCAGCAAAAACGTTTCATTTACCCTTCATTAAAGCGCTACCAAATTTAACGCTGAGCGCGATAAGCTCGCGTCAACAGGAGGCGGTTCAAAATGATTGGCCAGATGCTAAGTGGTTTTCTGATGCGAATACTTTACTCGATGATAGTGATGCAGAGCTCGTAATCATTACTGCGCCAAATGACGTACATTACGAACTTGCAAAGCGTGCGTTGAACAATGGGAAACACGTCATCGTCGAAAAACCGTTTGTTACTCGTATAGAAGACGGTAATGAACTTATCGCCTTGGCGGAAGAGAAAGGTCTAGTGCTGAGCGTTTTTCACAATAGACGTTGGGATGGAGATTTTCTCACGGTTAAATCTCTTATCGAACAAGGTAAGTTAGGTGATATAAAGTTGTTTGAGTCACACTTTGACCGTTACCGCCCTGAAGTTCGTCAACGATGGCGAGAGCTAGCTCAAGATGGTGGTGGTATTCTATTCGACCTTGCTCCTCATCTTCTCGATCAAGCATTGGTGTTGTTTGGCTTGCCAGATGCGATAGACGCACAATGTCGAATGATGCGCCCGGGTGCGACAACGATTGATTATTACAACTTGATACTTCATTACCCTGAGCATATTGTGCACTTGCATTCAAACTTGTATAGCCCAGAGCCGAATCTCCGCTACAAAGTATTGGGTACGGAAGCTAAATATGAAAAGTTCGGATTAGATCCTCAAGAGGGCTACTTAAAAGAAGGCCGTTTGCCGGAAAACGATGCTTGGTCGGAAGAAGATGAGGCGTTATACGGCGTCCGTTACGACGAAGACGGTGCGCAAACTATCAAAACGGAGAGAGGCGCGTACCAAGCTTACTTTGTTGGTGTGGCAGATGCCATTCGTTTGGGCACTGATAACCCAGTTCCTGCCGCTCAGGCAGTACAGAATATCGCTCTGATTGAGATGGCATTGGAAAGCAGTAAAACGGGTAAAACGATTCAGGTGAAACCATGAGTTTGACGCTTGAACTCGTGGCCCTGCAAGAGCATGAACTTCAGTTGGCGGAATTTAATCACCATATTGCGTGGTCTATCGGCCTCGCTCTAAAAGAAGAGGCTGAAGCTCGCGGCGCGGCTGTTGCTATTGAGGTTTACGGCTTTGGACAAACGCTATTTCAATACGCGATGGCAGGAACCTGTGCTGATCATTTAGATTGGGTCCGTAGGAAGCGAAACTCAGTATTAAGGTATGGCCACAGCTCTTACTATCTTTCTATGTACAACAAGCAAAAGCAACGTGATTTCGAAAATCAGCCTCATCTCGATGCTCGTGAGTACTGCGCTCATGGTGGCGCGTTCCCAATTCGGCTTTCTGGGTCTGGTTTGGTTGGGGTTGTGACGGTATCGGGTTTACCGCAGTTAGATGATCATCAGCTAGTTGTGGATATATTAAAAACGATGACAGAGACAAAACCCTCTTAAACGCCAAATATGAAAGTAGCACGGTTCTTTATCGTGCTACTGAATTCTCTTTTTAGCTCATAAAGTGTTCTTTAATGTGAGCAAATATTAACATTGATCCCAACTTACTACCTGAAAATCAAATCAATTTCATATAACCTATACGCTCATTCATATAGAAAGCCTTCAAAGTTGGCCATTGGCAATGTCTTTTAGAAGAAAAGAAAAACTCAATCTTAGAAATCTTATTGTCACCCTATGTGTGTTCAGTGTGCTTGTCACTTTGATCAACGCATTCTACTCGATTTATCGTGTTCAAAGGGATCTCATCATCAATAACACGTTAGAATCAAACCGTGTTTACGCCCAAAAAATGTCTGAAATGACAGACTCTTTCATAGAAAGCTCAATGTCGCAGCTAAAATACAGTGCGAACGTGCTAAAAGACAAGATGCATGACGCTCAGCTTCTTGATAAAGAGGCTGAGAGATTAAGAACGCAAACCAAATCATTTAACTCTGTGGTTGTCGTTAATGCAAAAGGGGTTATTATTTCTGTATCCCCTGAAACACTTCAGGTGAAAGGTGTAAGGTTAGTGGGTGAAAGAAAACGCCAGTCTTTAAACGCTCAAGCACCGGTTGTTACTGAACCATTTATATCGCCAGCTGGAAATTACTTGTTAACCATCTCATACCCTATATTTTCTCAATCTAATGAATATTTAGGTTATATCGGCGGCACTATTTATCTAGAAAAAGAAAATATTCTTGCAGAGTTACTCAGCCAGCACGCATACAAAGATGGTTCTTTCCTTTACGTTGTCGATGAGAGTAACACTCTGATTTATCACCCAGATCAATCGAGAGTTGGTGAAGTAATCGACGATAATGAGGCAATCAAAGCGGTGACGATGGGGCAGAGCGGTAACAAAGAAATTGTTAACTCTCGCGGCGTCGAAATGCTTGCTGGTTATGCACCAGTAAAGTCATCAGGATGGGGAATTGTTGCTCAGCGCCCGAAATCGATGACGTTATCTGTGCTAGATGAACAGATGTGGAATGTTTTCCTTAAGTCGATTCCAATTGGTTTATTAACTTTGTTGCTAATTTGGTTCTTGTCCCTTCTTATTTCTAGACCACTTTGGCAGTTAGCGGGTGCTGTGCGAGGTGTCGAAGAACATTCATCATCTATCGATGATCTCAAACTGGTTAAGTCTTGGTATTTTGAGGTCTCACATTTGAAGCTTAGTTTTCTTAAAGCATTTGGTATCGTGTCAAAAACCATTGATAAGCTGCAACTGGATACATTAACAGATTCGATGACTGGATTATTGAATCGACGTGGATTAGATAAAGTTCTTGGTTTGTTTAAGCAGGAAAATACCGCGTTCTCTGTTTTGGCGCTAGATATTGACCACTTTAAGAGCGTAAACGATAACTATGGCCATGACGTGGGTGACAACTTACTTAGAGAGTTTGCGCAGTTAATGAAAGACCAAGCTCGCTCTAATGATCACCTGTGTCGTTCTGGCGGTGAAGAGTTTATGATGTTTTTGGAAAAAACAGACGTAAACCACGCTATGGATGTTGCAGAGCGTATTAGACACAATGTGGAACAACATGACTTTCAGGTGGTTGGTAAGGTCACGGTTTCGTTGGGCGTTTCTCACTGGAAAGGCAATGACACACCAATTGAAGCGGTAATGAAAGACGCCGATAATGCACTGTATAAAGCGAAACATAATGGAAGAAATAGAACGGAGTTGGGTGACGACGCACAATAGATATTGCGCTTTATGCTGAACATAAAACGAGCCAGTGACTAACCTTTGCTGTTAATCGCTGGCGTAACCGCTACCAATTGCGCGAAACGGCAAGTTTAGCTCTAACTCTGGAATTTGTTTACCCACCCAAGCCGGAAATGTATTGCTATTTGGCCCTGGAAACAGCGTATATTCTTCAGCCCAAGGGTATTGGTTAATAACACTTTGTATTTTAGGGATAAGCTGGCGGGCCTTTTCACCTTGTATGGAGAGGATCTTTTCTGGTTTTGCACCATACCAATATCGATCTGGCGTCCCAGTTTGGTACTGATATAGAGCGGGTTGTCCGCGATTCACTCTCCAGCCGACTACTTCATACACTGTATATTCGTTCGCATTTTCAGGCTTTATTGCAAACCATGTATGAACAGCAAACCAGCCTCGCCAACCAAACGCATCTGCGGCGTAAAACTCAATCACAGCATGCTTAACATTAGAAGGGTCGGGTGCGATACCCGCAGGTTCTCTGCTAGCAGTACGCCAATCTCCTTGAGTGCATCCACCCAGCATAACCGCGATTGACATGAACCCAATTTTTACAAGGTGAGTAAAGTTGAGAAGGTCTTTCATTTATTGCTCCTAGACCAACCGATGTTGGTAACGCTCTACTGATTTTAGCTATAAAAACGTGGCAAGCCTGATTGTTGAAATCCTCTCCTTATTAAAAGAGAGAGGGAAGTTAGTGCCATAATTCCAGTTCATACGTAATAATAAGGTAAGCCGATTTGTAACATGTGGCATAGACGATGCCGTATTTCTCGAACGATTCGTCTAGTTGCGTATGAAAAAGTAAGAGGTTGTATGTATTCCTTACACGACCACATGAATTAAAAGCATTAAAAAACAGAGGTTTACAGTGGATTTTGACTGATTGAGTGAGTTTGGGACCCTCACATTGTCTCACATTTGCTTGTTTTGGGCGGAATTTTCATCGCTCATCTTTTTGCGCGTTTAGAGTCAGCGTTCAGCTATGGCACAATAGGCGCTCACAGAACAAGTGCTGTTTGGTCATGCAAATAGCAGAAAAATAACTAGAAATAGAATAATTAATGTTTAAATCAAAAAGTATACTCGCATTAAGCATGTTCGCATTTGGCTGTTTTGCCAATCAAGATAGCGAACCAACGTCCGTTGTGCTGAACTATGGTGATTCCTCCATCAGTACTGATATTCAAGCCAATCGAAAATTTCATGTTGTCCGAGACAATGAAAGTGAGCACGTAGAATTTTCCGGCGGAATCACAAAGGAGTATTCCGATTATATTGTGAATATTCATATCATAAGAAAAAGCAATATACGCAGATCAAGCCGTGAGCTGAATACTACCGTATTGATGAACAGTGATCAGATTGGGAAGCCTTTAGTGATTGGCATTGAAAATGATGAGTTCACTAGTATCACTTTGCGTTAATGCTTAGTATTTATTGAATAGGAATGAGGAAATTGATGCTCTCAATACGCTGTTATCGCACCGAGGATGCCCCAACACTGTGGGCACTCTTTTACCATACTGTGCGAATCATTAATCGTCGCGATTATACGGAATCACAAGTTTCCGCTTGGGCACCATCAGATTTTGACCTCGATGTGTGGCAACGAAAAATGGACGATATTCAACCATACGTCGCGGAGATAGAAGGGCAGGTCGTTGGCTATTGTGATTTGCAAGGTGACGGCTTGATTGATCATTTCTTTTGCCATCATGAATACCAAGGACAAGGTGTTGGTCGTGATTTGATGTCTTTTCTTTTTTCACAGGCGAAAGTACAGGGGATAAAACGACTGTATTCTGAAGTGAGTATTACCGCCCGACCTTTTTACGAGAAAATGGGTTTCACAGTTAAGTCTCGACAACGTGTTGAGGTTAGGGGAGAAACCTTAACTAACTTTATGATGGAAAAGTATATTTAACTTAAATAGTGAGCATTTAGTGAGCTTGAACACAGATATAAAATGTTTTCCAATGTGAAAACGAGTTCATTGATCTCGCACCAACGTTTTGTTTGAAAACAGTGTACATAATCTTCTCTGGAACGCCATTACCGCATTTCGTCTCTGAAGGCTTAAAAACAGTCTGAAAGTTTTGGTTTTGCGGCGGGTAATAGCGTTCCAAACGCCAAATGTGTCTGGCTAACCATCTCAGGAAGAGAAGTAGTACTATGCGCCCTTATCTCAAATACGTTGTTCCAACATTGATACCATTGCTTGTTTGGTTAATGCCTCTCTCTGCGTTCCCATTTGATGGCATTACTATCGTCCAGCAAAGAGTGATTGCAATCTTCTTGCTTGCCGCACTTTGCTGGGTATTCGAGCCAATTCCAATCTACGCCACTTCGGTTGTGATCATTGTCCTAGAGCTATTGCTTGTATCAAATAAAGGTATTGTGCTCTTTCGTTTGCAAGAAGGGCTGCCACATTTTGGTGAGCTATTACAATATAACGAGATAATGGCGACCTTCGCTAGTCCGATTATCATGCTCTTCCTCGGCGGTTTCTTTTTGGCTATGGCGGCGACAAAGTACAGGTTAGATGTCAACTTAGCCCGAGTGTTACTCAAACCATTTGGACAAAAACCAAAGTTCGTTATGCTGGGGTTGATGCTGATCACAGCTGTTTTTTCCATGTTTATGTCAAACACCGCAACAACAGCGATGATGTTGTCCATTTTAACCCCTGTGATAGCAGTTTTCGGGCCTAAAGACCCAGGTCGAATTGCATTCGCTTTGTGTATTCCTGTTGCGGCCAACATTGGTGGCATTGGTACTCCAATCGGCACGCCACCGAATGCCATCGCCCTAAAATATTTGGTTGGTGACAACTTAATTACGTTTGGTGAATGGATGGTATTTGGTGTGCCATTCGTTATTGTGATGATGGCGTTAGCCTGGTTTCTGATTGGCTTTTTATATAAAGCCGAACAAACCACCATCGATCTGAACATTAAAAGCAAGTTTTTGAAAACACCCAAAGCAATAATGGTTTACGTCACCTTTGCCGGCACGATTATTCTTTGGTTGATGGGGTCTGCACATGGAATGAATTCTTACACAGTAGCATTAATTCCGGTCGCAGTGTTCTCATTGACGGGCATCATCAACAAAGAAGACTTGAAGAAAATCTCTTGGGATGTGCTTTGGTTGGTGTCAGGCGGTATTGCTCTGGGCCTTGCTCTAGATAAAACCGGGCTTGCGAAGCTGGTGGTACACAGCATTCCGTTTGATCAGTTCTCGCCATATGTTGTCTTGTTTGGTGCGGCTTTCTTGTGCTTGTTAATGGCAAACTTTATGTCGCATACAGCCACCGCAAACTTGCTGATGCCGATTATGGCTGCGCTGGGTACTTCTATGGCTTCGCTAACGCCTCTCGGCGGTGAAGTTACTCTGATCTTGGTCGTGACATTTGCTGCTTCACTCGGTATGTCGTTACCAATCAGTACGCCACCAAACGCGTTAGCTCATGCAACAGGGCATGTCGAGAGCGGCCAAATGGCTCGTATCGGTGCCGTGCTAGGCGTGATTGGCGTATTACTCAGCTTTGTGATGGTGTGGATTTTACATACTGTTGGGCATATTGGATAACCCATGTACGAAACGAAGTTAGACGCGTTAGTACAACGCTACTTTAATCACCTTGAACGCCGATTAACGGTTTTATCCGGGTCGGTGCTTATTGAGCAAGCTGGCTACAACGATCGCTTGTACTATGTGCTTTCGGGAGAGCTGGCGGGCTATTACGCGGAAGATGACAAGAAACCGATTCAGGTATTTTCTGCGTCTCAAGGTGCGTTTATTGGCGTACATAGTTTCTTTTCTGGTACGTGGACTGCCTCTTCGACAGTGATTGCTCAAACAGATGTTGAATTGGCTTGGATACAGCGTGATACGCCTGCCGTGGAAGAGGCGACATACGGACCATTGACGACACAATTTATGCCTGTGATGGTTAACGAATTATCTCGTCGTCAACGGCGCGCAATGCAAGAGGCATTGGCTAAAGAAAAAGCACTACAAAAGCTTCATACCGCAGAGCAAATGACAACGTTGGGGCAGCTTGCAGCGGGTATTGCTCATGAGTTGAACAATGCGATAGGCGTTGTAAGCAGTAAATCAGAACGGCTAGAGACAGTTATCATGGAACTGCTTGAAGAAGTTCATCCGGAAGCGAGTCAATTTTTTGATTTTGGTTTAATGCAAGGGCAGAAAGTCTCTTCTAGCGAAGCGAGAAAGCGGGGGCGTCACTTCGAAAAATACTACGGTTTAACCAAGGAGGTTGCTCGTGATCTTGCACGTGCCGTTCCAAATAACTTCCTTTCAGAACATTGGCTAAAAAGACCAGAAGAAGCGATACGTTTCTGGCAAATGGGGCGAGATCTCCATGACTTACGCATCGCTTCTAAACATACCGTTGGCATTGTGCGATCCGTAAAACAATTGGGGCGCACGGATATCGACTTGGATGAAGCGATTAACATCAATGATTCAATCAATCGCGCCTTGGCTCTATTGCAAAGTGACTTAAGACGAGT
Organism: Vibrio sp. 811; assembly: GCF_033339195.1. Lineage (NCBI taxonomy): Bacteria > Pseudomonadati > Pseudomonadota > Gammaproteobacteria > Vibrionales > Vibrionaceae > Vibrio > Vibrio sp. 811. Next base: position 119,601 of record NZ_JAWOUB010000002.1, on the reverse strand, counting down.
GAGTGTTCGTTTTAGCCCTGCGGATTTACCTGCTTTTATTGGTTCTCAAACCGAACTCGTCCAAGTTTGGGTAAATATCTTAAAGAATGCGTGCGATGCACTTGGTGAAACGGAGAAACCCGGTATCGAAATACATACTCGGGAGAGTAAGGGTAAAATTTTGGTCACGATTGCTAACAACGGACCAGAAATTGATGAAGCGACACGTAGAAAAATTTTCCGGCCAAACTTCACCACTAAAAAGGGGGGCTTGTCGTTTGGTTTAGGGTTAGGTCTGTCGATTGTAAAGCGCATTATCGCCGGATATAACGGCTCTATTGTGGTAAAGAGCGACAGTGAAAAAACGATTTTTAGAATCAAGTTACCAGTAGAGGGTGAACATGGAGAAGCTTAATGTAATTTGCGTTGATGACCAACGAGAGGTACTAAGCGCGGTTCTACAAGATTTAGAGCCGTTAAATCAATGGTTGAATGTCGAAGACTGCGAATCAGCAGGTGAGGCTCTAGAACTGATGGATGAATTTGATGCAGAAGGCGAGATGATCGCATTGATTATTTCCGATCATGTGATGCCAGGTAAAACGGGAGTAGAACTGCTGACCGATGTATCAAAAGACGGTCGTTTTGGCTTTACGAGGAAAGTGCTTCTTACCGGGCAAGCGACGCACACCGATACGATTAATGCGATCAACTCCGCAGGCATTGACCGCTACTTTGAAAAACCATGGCAAGCAAGCCAATTAATAGAGTGTGTTAGAAACTTGGTGACCCAATATATCTTTGATGTGGGCTTAGATTACACTCAGTATCACGAGCATTTAGATCAGAGTGTGGTGTTTGAACGTCTACGTTAATCGGGGGACATTAAGCTTGTTTTCGTCACGGCCAGTTAGTGTCTGAAATCTATAGTGAATAGTTCAGCATGTTTAACGTGGCCGTGCGGGAATATTGCTCTAGTATGCTTAACTCAACGAATAGCGGCTTGCACTGGCAACAGAAAGTGGCTTAGAGAACCAATAACCTTGCAGATAATCGACGCCCATTTCGGTAAAAAATTCACACATTTTGGCGTCTTCAATTCCCTCAATCACTACTTCAATATTATTTTCCTGGCACATAGTGATAAGAAACTTCAGATATTCTTGTGAAGAGCGGTTGGTTAGTGTTTTCCACGCCATCGACCTATCAATTTTGATTTGTGTCATCGGGAGGTCGAAGAAGCTATTTAATGAACTGTAACCAGATCCAAAGTCATCCAGAGAGAGTGCAAATCCTAGTTCCCTGAGGGTATTCAGAGGGGCAATGGCTGTCTGATTATTATCCAAAATAAACGTTTCTGTTAGTTCCAACACAATAGACTCAGGATCGACACCAACCTCATCCGCCATGGCTTTAATTCGCGCAGGGAATTCACTGTTCATTAACTGAAGTACAGAAACATTCACGTTGACACGAACTTGGTTTTGGTAACGCTCACGGTAGTTTTTGATAAATTCACACGCTTTGGCAAAGACTTGATATCCGAGTTCGACAATCAAACCTTTGTTCTCTGCCACGGGGATGAATTCGTCTGGATAAATTTCGCCAAACTCTTTGCTACGCCAGCGAACCAGAGATTCGAAGCTCACTACTTTTGAGCTTTTGGCGTCAATAATTGGCTGAAACTTAACGCTTAATGTCTGTTTTTCTAGTGCACTTTTTAGACCTTGTTCAATAAAGAAATAACGGTCTACGGCATGCTGAGTTTTCTCACTGTAAACCGCAACACGGTCTTTATTCTGCTCGCTTGCGTACTGACAAGTTCGTGCTGCTTTACGCAATATTTCCTCTGCTGAGTGACTTGGATCTATGCAAGGATACAAACCAATACTAATGTTACTTCCTAAGTATTGGCCCTCTTCAATCACTGCCTCGTGGTAGGTTTCCTTTAAACTTTCGGCATAACTTTGCAGCGTTTCTACCGAGCATTCATCGTGAATCAAAATCGCAAAGTCATCATCATGTACGCGATATACAGAACTATTTGGAGAAGGTAGGTGACTGAGAGTTTGTAGCAATTTTTCCACTAACCCATCGACCAACTCGCTGCCATATTGATTTAAGTAAGATTTAATCTCTTCTATCTGAATGTAACAGATAGATGCACAAGAATCGGTGGCTCGCACACTATCTTCAATATCCAGCAAGAGATGGGCGCGATTAGCCATACCTGACGCATTGTCATGAAATGCGACTTGATGAATGTAGCTTTCCATCAGCTTGCGTTCAGAAATATCACGGTGGCTACCAACCATATAATGACCATGTTCTGTTTCTTTGGTCATGGCTACGCCTTCAATCCAGACGTACTGTCCATTGGGTTTACGCACGCGGTAGGTCGTTGTGACCCTCGTGTTGTTGGTAATGATGTGAGCATCGACCCGAGTGGAGAGTCTTTCTCGATCGAGAGGGTGAACAAGGTCTAACCATTGCTCTAAGCTGATTCGACCAGCGTTGATACCAAGCTGCTCATAAAAGCCCTTGTTATAAAATACCATGGTGCCAAACTCATCCATGTAAAAGAGGCCTTCGTTAAATACATCGAAGATATGAATGAATCGTTCTTCGACGATTTTTAGGAACTCTCGGTCACTATCTGAGACTTGTTGGTCAAATATGGTGGTCAAGATATTTCCTCCTCGAGCCTTTTAGCATCAGAGATGAGTGTTGGGGTTGATAACATAGAGTTGATCTGCTGGCGTACATTACAATCACAAAAGTGTCAGTTCAAATTGTTTGGCTATCATTTTATGCGCTACTAGGTTAATAACATACTAAGATTAGGCGGCTAATCATCGACATTTATAAAAAATAGTCAACAGTAAAAATCATTTATAAAATACAGTTATTGATGCCGTCCGCAATCTATAAATATTTATGAATAATTATCCTAAAGTTATTTTCAGTTGTGTCGGTATCAATGTGCTGTTTTCTAACGTCATTTGTATATATGTTATCTTGGATAAAACCATAATAACAAAAAGGACTTAATGAGCGCGACCGATTATTAATTGACAGGATGCTCATTAATTGTAATCAATTCAAATTTATTATCACGCCAAGTAATCAAATCTCTTATAATGCGGACGTTAATATCGAGTAAGCCTTCTTTATATGCAGTACGATCCGAAAAATTCAATCAAAATTGCGCTCGCTGATATCGGCGTTGGTATGTTTGTTACCGCGATAGAGCACAACAAGCGCGTCAATTTAGCCAATGCAGGGCGGATATCTAGCCCTGAAGGCATTAAGAAGCTTGCTACAAGTGGCGTAAAGTATGTTTGGGTAGATCAAACATTATCTTCGCAGCAGTGTGTCTTCAAGCCTGTAGATGAATCAACTGATGCCACTAAAGAGACGCGAGAGCAGAAACACTCCGATTTTAAGAGGGGTCAACGAACTTATCGTTCGAGAGACATCCAACACAAGCGAGCCAAAAAGCTGATCGCCGAAGCAAAAGATTTGGCGCAGAAACTATTGAATCAAACTTTTGAAGGAAAAATCATTGAAGTTGATGAAGTAGAAGCTTGGGCTGACGATGTCATTGAAAGTGTTTTGATTGACTCAGATGCGTTGCAGTGTGTCTCTGCACTCCGAAAAAAAGACTCTTACTTATTGGAACACTCCGTCAATGTCGCTTGTCTTTTAGTGTCATTCGGTAAGTACTTGGGCTTGGATAAGCCAACGCTAAAACAGCTTGCTGTAGGTGGCATTATTCATGATGTAGGTAAAATTAAAGTCGATGATAAGATCTTGCACAAGCCAGCGAAGCTAACGCCTGAAGAATTTGAACATATGAAGCTACATCAAGTGTTCGCAGGTGAGATAATCCTTCACGTAAAAGGACTTAGTGACGTAAGCCGTGATGTTTGTTTGATGCACCACGAGAAGTTAGATGGCAATGGTTATCCTAGAGGCTTGAAGGGGGAGGAGATTCCAATTCACGGCCGTATGAGCTGTATTGTAGATATCTACGATGCGCTAACGGCTGATCGCTGTTACAAAAAAGGCATGAGTTCTGCGGAAGCGTTTAAAATCTTGTTGAGTCTAACGCCATTTCATTTAGACGCCGACTTAGTTTACAAATTCATTAATTGCATTGGGATGTACCCCGTCGGCTCCATTGTCGAGTTGAACGATGGGCGTGTTGGTATTGTTTGGTCTTCAAATGAATCTCAAGCATTAAAGCCAGAAGTGAAATGTTTCTACTCCCGCAAGTATAAACGATACATTGATGTCACGATGGTGGATTTAAAAACGAGTGCGTACAAAATTGAAAGAGCGATCGCGCCTTCATCGTTAGAGATCGATCCTAAGCCTTTTTATGATTAAGAGAAATAGATAAGCTTATACAACAGGCTTTACATCCTTGCATGTAGATCGTATTTTATTTGCATAACTATCTATTAATTTTTTCTAAGTTGTTTAGATGCAAGATGGTTATTAAGACCTCGGCTTCATGGATAGAAACCGGGCGATAAAATAGTTCTATACACAATGGGCTATAAACCTCATTTTGCTGGAAGGGATGCCAATGCAAATAGATACATGGATTTTTTACACTCTTGCTATTCTCGTGCTCACAGCTTCACCAGGACCAAGCTCACTGTTGTGTTTAAGTAAAGGAGTGAGTAGTGGGTTTCGTATTGCTTTCATGACTGCGCTTGGCAGTTTGTCTGCGATTACGATCATCCTTACGCTCTCATTTACCGGGCTGGGAGTTGTCATTGCTTCATCTGAGTTAGTTTTTAATATTATCAAATGGTGTGGCGCCGCTTATTTAATCTGGTTAGGTATTCAAGCGTTGCGCTCATCTCAGACAGATTTTAATAAAACGGCAACGACTCAAAGTTCCGCGACAGCGTTTAGCGCGTTCACTAGTGGTTTCATTGTTGGCGCTAGTAATCCCAAAGCGATAGTCTTTTTCACCGCTTTGTTTCCTCAATTCATAGAACCTTCCGCACCGCTACTGTCTCAATACGCGATTTTCGCGTCTACATTTGTGGTTTTTGAGCTTAGCTGGCTAACATTTTATGCATTGTTAGGGGTAAAAGCCTCCGATTGGTTGTTTGTCGCTGGAAGAGCGAAGTTGTTTAATCGTTTGACTGGGGGAGTATTTATTGGTGCAGGCGTGATGTTGTCGACGGCAAACCGATAAATAAGACAGACTTCGGTACGCAGTTAGGTTTTCCCATATAGTAAGTGGGAATGCGCTAATTTAGCTTTGTCTTATTTCCAGAATGGAAATAGACGTTTTGTTTATTTTCATTAGTGGCAACAGCCAAGCAGGAGTAAAATCACGTTACTCTTTAGGGGTAGAGCTCGTATTTTGTCTTGTGGGCTTGTGGTTACTTTGTAGGAATATCTTAGATGACAAGCCTTTCTAAACTACAACAACGTTTTCTAGATATCGCGACCGACGTCCGTCTTTCTCCAAAACAGAAGTCGAGTTTTTTAGCTTTAGAGGCTGAAGCGTGCATTCCTTACATGACCGTATCTCCATCACTGAGACAAGCAATGGATGAAGGCATCATCTGCGATATGTTTGAAGGTCATGCACCGTTTAAACCTCGCTATGTGTTGCCTGATTACGCTAAATTTCTATCGCAAGGCTCAGACTATTTAGAGTTGTCTCCGGCTGATGATTTCGATGATGCGTTGAACATGCTGACCATCATTTACCATCATGTTCCTTCGGTAACGAACATTCCGGTTTACTTAGGCCAGTTAGATGATGTCTTGTTGCCTTACATAGGCGACCTAACAGAGAGCCAGATTTACAAAAAGTTAAAACATTTTTGGATCATGCTGGATCGCACATTGCCAGATGCGTTTATGCATGTGAATGTCGGACCGACAGACAACATTATTTGTCGCACTGTTTTAAAAGTAGATGCGGAGCTCAAGCAGATCGCACCGAATCTCACCTTTATGTACGACGAGACAGTTACACCTGATGATTTACTTCGTCAAGCGACACAGAACATTTGTGAATGCAGTAAACCGCATATCGCCAATTACCCAATGCACACGAAAGCCTACAACGGCTCACGCTTTGGTATTGTAAGTTGTTACAACTCGCTTCCATTAGCAGGTGGCTCGAACACATTGGTGCGAATGAATTTAAAAGAAGTTGCAAAACGAGCATCAGACTGTAACGACTTCTTAAACAGTGCGTTGCCTTCTTACCATCGATTAATGGTCGAGCTCATAAACGCAAGAAGCACGCACTTGCATGAAAAATCGAACTTCTTTCAAGGCTTTTTGACGCAAGAAGGGTTGATAAAAGAGTCCTATTTCGCGCCAATGTATGGCGTTTACGGCATGGCCGAAGCGGTAAACCTTCTATTTGAAAAAGAAGGGCAAATAGGGCGATACGGAAAAAATGATCGAGCAAATACTTTTGCTCATGATGTTTCAGCAACACTGGCTAAACTGGTGGACTCAACCCCGGTGAAATATGGTTTAGATGGCAAAGCGCTCTTACATGCACAAGGCGGCATTAGCTTAGATCATGATGTTACGCCAGGTGTACGTCTGCCTTATGGTGCAGAGCCAGACCCTGTCACTTATGTACAAGCAACGGCGAAGCATCATCAGTATTATCGTGCGGGTATCAGCGATATTTTGACGATTGATGAAACGGTGAAATCTAACCCAGAAGCGATGTTCAATTTATGTAAAGGGGCACTAAATGCTGGTTATCGTGAGTTTACCGCGAATGTCACTTCAAATGACTTAATTCGCGTGACAGGCTACATGATCAAACTTTCAGATGTCGCGAAATATGATAAAGAAGGTTCGAGAACCAACACGACGTGTCTAGGTGCAGAAGCAGCAAAAAATACCAAAATTTTAGAACGCTCGCCACGTGTGGTGAGTCATGAAGTAACACCGACTTACACGCAGGCATAAGTTCGGTTTAGGAAAGAACAAGATGTCTAGACGAAGTGGAAGCCTTTTGGCAAAAGTCACTCGTATCCTTCCTTTCTCTTGTGTTGATGGGCCAGGAAATCGTCTAGTCATCTTTCTACAGGGTTGTAACTATCAGTGTTTGAACTGCCACAATCCTCACACGATAAACCATTGTAATCATTGTGGTGAGTGTGTGAGTGAATGTTCAGCAGGCGCATTGAAGTTCGACGAAAACAACAACGTTGTTTGGCTTAAAGAGGAGTGCACCCACTGCGATCATTGTATAGAGATATGTCAGAACCAATCTAATCCAAAAATTACTGACTACTCTGTAGTAACAATGCTCGATTTGATACGCAAGCATCGCTTTTTCATCAGTGGTGTTACAGTATCCGGTGGGGAATCTACCTTACAACTTCCTTTCATTATTGAGCTGTTTAAAGGGATAAAACAAGATCCTGAATTACGGCACCTCTCTTGTTTCATCGACAGTAACGGTTCTTTAGCGGTTGCTGGTTGGCAGCGTATTCTACCTTTTCTGGATGGCGCAATGATCGATTTGAAAGCGTGGCAGACGGAGACGCATCAGTGGCTAACTGGGCGTGATAATCATCGTGTATTTAAAACCCTTCAGTACCTTGTTGAGCACGAAAAATTGTACGAGGTCCGCTTACTGCATATTCCCCAAAAAAGTGATTTAGATATAGAAATCGTAGCAATTGGACGTTACTTGAGTACTCTTCCTGAATCGGTGCTTATCCGTTTAAATGCCTTTCAGCATCACGGAGTAGTGGGGGAGGCGTTAACTTGGGATATGTGCTCTCATCATGATATCGAACGCTTAAAATCAGAGCTTCGATGCTACGTGAGTAACCCTATCACAGTGCCGACAGTACTTACGTAGTACCGTTGTTTATCTATGCTTACGCATCACAGGCATCTAACATGGCGCAGGCGTCGAGTAATTGTTGCTGTAACCATTTTAAAGCGGGATCGTTTAAGCTCGCTTTGTTCCAAACGAGGCTGTAGGCTACCTGTCCGTAATCGAATGGAAGAGCTTGTTCAACCAAACCTTTTGCTTGCATTGCCGCTCTTGCCCAAAGCTTGGAGCATGTGAACAAGTAATCCGAGTGCTGACACATCACCGCAGCTGAACCAAAGTCGGCTACACGCATGGCCAAGTTTCGTTTTGAATGCCTTTGGGTGAGATTTTGCTCAAAATAAGGTTGTGACAGATCTTTATCATGAATACCGATGTGTCTTGCACAAAGGTAACTTTCAACAGATAAGGGTTGCTCAGCGAGTGGGTTCGATGCTCTCATTAAGCAAACCATTTCGTCTTTCAAAATGGTTTTCCATACCAAGTCTTTATTTTGTGTGGGTGGTTGGCTGAGATCGTGAGGAAGCAACAAAAAATCCACTTGACCTCTTGCTAATGCATCGAAGCTCATTTCCTCTTTCGCATGGACATTCAAGTGCGCGTGATTGCTCAGTTGTTGGGACAAGTGCTGTAGAACTGGCGCAAAGAGCTCAAATGAACTTTCACGCATTGCTAATGAAAAACTACCTTGATAGTAAGCCGGATTAAAAGAGCCTTGATGTAATAACCCATTCATACTGGAGAGTATGCCATGGATTGATGGGCCTATATGCAGCGCAAATGCTGTCGGCACTAAGCGAGTGCCATCACGGTAAAAAAGGTCATCCTTTAGCGTTTCGCGCAACTGTCCGAGCGTTTTACTGACGCTCGATGGTGTTACACACAAGCGTTCTGCCGCAAGTGTGACGCTGTGAGTGGTTAACAACATATGTAAAACAGTTAGATGTTTAAGGCTTATACGCGAAAGAGCAATGTAGTCCATAAATAGCATGGTTTCTTATGATTTTTGGCAGTATATCAGCATGAAACAAATTTTTACTATTGTTTATCTCGGAAACACGCCTGTTTCTCTTTGAACTCAATGCATTTAATGGGTTGCATAAGGATTAATGGTGCTTATAAGTCTAGAAATTTATCTTAGTTTTGTTGGACTTTAATGCTTTCATTTATTCAATTCTAAAGCTTCTATGTAATTTTAATCAATTTGGAGGAGTTGATTGATTTGTACACGAATTAAACTTGTTCCTTGTTAATTAAAATAGATATTGTTTTGTTGATTGTTTGGTGATTTACTCATGATCCCTCAGTAACAAAGGTATAAATAATTAATGGACGACCCCTTTAGTCGACAAAACCCTTCACCATATGTCTTCTTATTATTGGAGACATGCTCATGCTAGAACTTTTTATGCAACCAGAAGCTTGGGCTATTTTCGCCACTTTGTTTGCGCTTGAAGTTGTCTTAGGCGTTGATAACGTCGTTTTTATCTCTGTCTTATGTGAAAGACTGCCGCTGCACCAACGTAAGCTGGCAAGAAACCTTGGTATTGGTCTTGCTGTTATTGCTCGTATTGGTTTAGTGTTTTCAATCTCTTGGATCATGCAATTGACTCAACCGCTATTTTCTTTGGCGAACCATGCGTTTACCGGAAGAGACGTTATCATGATTGCGGGTGGTGCATTCCTCTTGGCTAAAAGCCTGAAAGAGTTGTGGAGTTGGTTAAATCACAACGAGTCGGCTCACTCAACTCACGCCCGTACTGGTTTAGCGGTAGTTCTGTTGCAGATTGTTGCCGTGGATGCTGTATTCTCGATGGACTCGGTGATAACCGCCGTTGGTTTGACAAGTGATGTCCCACTTATGGTCGCAGCGATTGTTTCGTCTGCTATCGTGATGGTCATGACAGCCGAAAAAATCAATAACCTGGTGTCGTGTTACCCTGGTTTTAAGACACTTGCTTTGTTATTCCTCGTTTTGTTAGGTGGTTTATTGATGGCAGAAGGCTTCGAAATTCATATCAACAAAGGTTATGTGTACTTTGCGATGGCATTCGGCTTAATTCTGGAACTTTGTCATATCCAGTTAAAAAACAAACAACGCCCGACTATTAAACGTCTTAGTCCGTTGCGAGTTCATCCAACCAGATTAGAAGCTCGTCAATAATAAAAGATATTGCCGCTCATATGAGCGGCATTTTTTATATTCGTCATCACCTATTTTTACTCTCTTTTTATTTTGTTGTCGTTTCGACAAAAAATCGCATTTGTTGTGGGGTTGAAGATTTTTTATATAGACCGCCCAACTAATATGAGTGAACGACAATAATGGATAAAATGATCGATGCGTTAGCAACCCATGGCTACTACATCTGGGATGATTTTCTTTCTGAACAAGAAGTGGCTCAATTACGAGACTGCATTCCAAGTAACTGGAAAAAAGCGCGTATTGGTCGTAATGACGATGTGACACGTATTGAGTCAATTCGAAGTGACAAAATTCAATGGTTATCGCCCAATATGGGGCACGCGGTTACTTCTTACTTAGATAAGATGGAAGAAATACGCCAAGAAGTGAACCGTCACTTGTTTCTGGGGCTTTTTGAGTATGAAGCTCACTTTGCCAAGTACGAGGAAGGGGATTTCTACCAAAAGCATCTAGATTGTTTTAAGGGCAATGAAAACCGTCGATTGACAACCGTTTTTTACATGAACGAATCTTGGACGGAAAAGGATGCAGGTGAATTGGTGGTTTACGATCTAAACGATAATAAGATAGCAACCATCCCTCCTCAATCAGGACGCTTACTTTTATTCTTATCTGAGCAATTCCCGCATGAGGTTTTACCGACCAACGCAGAGCGGTTCAGCATTGCAGGTTGGTTCAGAATCAATGGTGTGCGAGACAATGTACTTGATATTGCAAAATGATTGGTTTGCAACCAGCATAAAATCAGCAAAGGGCGTAGATACGCCCTTTATCGATTAAACATTAGTTGATAGCTCGTAACACTCGGTCATGTTTCGCTCTAGTACTTCATAGACGTCAGGACAAAGTTCTTGTTTAGCGACTTGCTCACCCATAATCGCGGCGATTTGTGCTTGAGCCATTCGTCCGCGGTAGGGACGGTCCTGAGACAGAGCTTGAAAAACATCGGCAACCGCGACAATACGCGATGGTACATCGAGTTCGTCTCCTGTTTTATGATAAGGATAGCCAGAACCGTCCAAACGCTCGTGATGATTAGAGGCCCACTCCGCTATTTTAGCGTTGGGAAACACTTTGTGTAATGCGAGCTGAGTATCAATTGTATGGCGTTTAATACGTGTATACTCTTGCTTATTAAGAGAGCCTTCTTTATGAAGAATCTCATCTGGTGTTTTTAACTTTCCGATATCATGCACCAACCCAGCAATAAATAACATCTCTTGGTCGTGCTCACAGAACCCAAGCTTGATGGCTAGATACCGAGATAACTCCGCCACTTTTTGCGAATGTTGATAAGTAAATGGGCTTTTTGCGTCAACAATTCGAGCGATAAACATTCCCAAACTATTCATATCTTGGATGGTGAGCTGTTTTTGAAGCCAATCAATGCTTTTAAAGTTTAATCCGATGGTTTCTATATTTTCAGACTCCATCGCGAACCAAAATGCGTCGGTCATAACGAGCTTAACCATTGCCTTAGCCATGTCTGGATTAAACAAAGTTCCAGCGTTTGCCATGATGCATTCTGCAATTAGTTCTTCATGAAGTGTGACAATGTCACAGTGGCAGTTCATGACGTATTTGGAACGCATAAAATCGAGACGATCGGCTAAATAGAGTAGGGCAGCGACCTCTTTTTCAAAAGGCGGTAAATCAAGATATTTTAGTTCACTCCAATGTGTATGGTGGTAAAGAACAGGTGTAGCAAACTGACGCAACAAACGACACTGCTTGAGGCTTCGGTATCCTCTTAAGCAATGTGTTTTTACATCTTGTGGCACCAACTCCTCAAGTAACATTTTATGTTCTTGTGTTTCGGAGACTCCACAATCGTGGATCATCCCTGCGAAGTAGCAAAACTCCGCTTTTTCTGGTTCCCAGTTCATGACCCGAGCACATTGGTAAGCGATGTAAGCGACACGATGGCTATGGTGCGTATCATCAACACCGACATAGTCGAGTGCTCGAGCAACCCAGATAAGTGCTTGTTTCAGATCGACTTCAAAGCCCATGTCCGTATGGGAATGGCAAGAATGATTCATGGTTTATACCGACATTGCTAATTAGCCCACGCTAAACCCAAATCAGAAGGTGATAGGAAAGATTGGGTACGACAGCGAATAGACCCCAAAAAGGTGGGCGTTTAGACATAGTTTTGATTATGGGCGGGATAATAATCCTAGTTGCATAATAATATCACCTGAAGCTCATGGTTAAGAGTCAGATATTTGAACTAAGTATAAGTTTTGAAAGATTATTGTTGCTCTTGTTGACTTATTTGAAAACGACAATAAATCATGATGTAACGCATTCTTATTTTTATTTTTGTAAATCGTGTTCGGGCTCAACCAGAGACACACGGTATTGATGTGTGATTAACAGAATTTATATTGTTGTTCTTGAAGGCAAAAAATAAGAAGACTTCTTCGAGGCTTGCTCTGTAACTAACAGAGTATTAGGTAAAGCAGCTTGTTAACAACATGACAATAGAGCGTCGTTGAAAATATTTTCTCTGTAGCTCATGTTGTTGAGGAAAGATAATAAAATGGTACGGCTTCCCAGCGATGTTAGCCTTTTTGGTGAGATAAGTTTATTGAAAATGTGTGATTGCAAAGTAAGCATAGGTGGTAAAAGTAGCTAGAATGATACCTCTAAATGAAAAGGATTTCGTATGTTGAAGCATCGTTTATATCGGACTTACACCGCAGGGTTAAAAATAGCAGCCCTTATCCTTCCTATGCCGAGACCAACCTTGTTTTCCGGCCCTGGTTCGATGAATGAGCTATTAGAATCGATGGCCGAGCTGGGATTTAAACGCGTTTTGTTAGTAACCGACGAAGGGTTAGTCCAAGTCGGTATTGTAGATAAGGTGCTTGAGGCAGCAGCACAACTCGATTTACAGTTAGATGTTTTCTCGCAAGTTAAGCCCGATCCTACCTATGATCAGGTTGAGAGCGGTCTAGAGGCTTATCATCGTTTTCATTGTGAGGGCATATTAGCTTTGGGTGGCGGCTCTGCAATGGATTGTGCAAAAGTTATTGCTGCGAAAGTTACCAATAAACGGCCAATAAAAAAATTAGCTGGACTATTGAAGGTATGGCGAATGCCAGCACCGCTTTTTGCTATTCCAACAACGGCTGGAACCGGAAGTGAAGTTACTATCGCTGCGGTCGTGTCAGATCCCTCCTCACACATTAAAACCCCTTTAATGGATCCAAAGTTGGTGCCACTAATGGCAGCTTTAGATGCGAATTTAATGATTGGTTTACCTCCTAAGATCACGGCTGATACTGGCGTTGATGCATTAACCCACGCTATTGAGGCCTATGTATCGAAAAACGCTACTCAAGAAACGATGGCTTATTCGGTTGCCGCTATTAAACTCATTTTTAAATATCTTCCTAGGGCTGTGATGCTAGGGGATGATGTCGAAGCTCGTCATAAAATGGCTATGGCATCCTATTACGCGGGTTTAGCATTTACCAAAGCGAGTTTGGGTTATGTTCATGCCTTTGCTCACACATTCGGTGCGAGATATGGAATACCTCATGGTATGGCAAACGGATTAGCCTTGTTGCCTGTGCTGCGCTTTTCATTATCAGAGATTGAGCCTCAACTAAGAAAGCTCGATGAGTTGACGGCCGAGGGGCAGTTAGGTAACGCAAGTGCTCAGCATTTTTTGGCGAATCTGGAGTCCTTGTTTTCAACTATTGATATTGAGCAAACCAGTGCGCTCATTCAACGTGAAGATGCTGATGCGCTTGTTGATTTAATTCTGAAAGAGGCGCACTGGAATTACCCTGTTCCCAAGTTCATGAACAGGGAAGAATGCACACAGTTATTGTTAAATATCAGTAAGGTGTAAATTATAGTTTACATGTGTGGTTTTTTATCCTTACACTTTGCTTGATCTTCTGCTAAAGATCCTACAATATCGACGGCAATACAAATATGGTGTTGGTTTCGGTCCGCCGTTGCCCGATCTAATACTGATAATTTCTAATAAAGTGTAAAGATTAATATACAATGAGTCGTTCTAAAGTATTCGGTAGTACGCTAATTATTGCGGGCACTACAATAGGCGCTGGTATGCTAGCGCTTCCACTTGCCTCTGCCGGCATTGGTTTTTCAACTTCTATTATCATCATGCTAGGCTTATGGGCTCTGATGGCTTTCACTGCCTTGCTTATGCTTGAGCTTCATCAACATGCGGAGAGTAGTGCTACACTTCATACTTTGGCGAAACAGATCCTAGGTCAAAAAGGCAAGTGGGTGGCAAGTTTTGCGATGTTGTTTCTTTTCTACTCATTATGTGCAGCGTATATCGCTGGCGGTGGTGCTCAGTTCGGAGACCGCCTTGCACAATGGTTTGACCTCGATATTTCAGGGCCTACATCAACGATAATCTTTACCTTGATTGTGACTTTAGTTGTGACAGTGGGTACCGGTACGGTCGATAAAGTAAACCGAGTTCTGTTCGCGATGAAGCTCATTGCGATGGTTGCGGTGCTTTCTTTTCTTGCTCCAAACGTTACGGAATCTTACTTGTTAAGTATGCCAATCGAACAAGGCCTTGTTGTAGCGGCGATTCCGGTGATCTTTACTTCGTTTGGTTTCCACGGAAGTATACCTGCAATTGTGAATTACTTAGACGGTGACACTTCTTCTTTACGCAAAGCCGTTATTATTGGTTCGACGATTCCACTCGTTATTTATATCTTTTGGCAAATCGTGACGTTGGGTGTGGTTAGCCAAAGTACGCTTGTTGAGAACGGAGGGTTGAGCGCACTGATTGGTCAACTATCTCAGACAGTACACCAATCAAATTTGGGTAGCATTGTTGGTGTGTTTGCTGACTTGGCATTGTTGACATCGTTCCTTGGCGTGAGTTTGGGTCTATTCGAATTTTTGGGTGATACCATCAAAGGAAGTAACGATAAGCCTAATCGTTTGATTGCGGCACTAGTGACGTTTACTCCACCGCTAGGCTTCGCACTTTTCTATCCTCAAGGCTTTATTATGGCTTTGGGCTATGCAGCGATTGCCTTAGCGATTTTAGCCATCTTTTTGCCTTTGGTTATGGTGATCAAGGTTCGTAAATCGGATGATTTTACTGGGGAGTACCGCGTCGCAGGTGGTCAAGGTGCGTTAGTGATAACGGGCATCGCTGGCACTGGCATCGTATTCGCTCAGGTGTTAATTACGCTGGGTGTGCTTCCTGCTCTAGGCTAGTTGTTTAGAACGTTCTTTGAATAACTTCTAGTTACTGAATCCATCGTAATCAATCAGTATTGTTAGGCCAACGAGTTTCGCTCGTTGGCTTTTTTAATCTGGATCAAATTACCGTAAGATATCCGGTGAAAAAATTGGTAGAAATGTGCTTTTATTTCGTACACTTAAGTTGTGGTATATCGATAATTTAAGTGGAGAAAACCGCTCAAAATACCATTGAATTTGCAACACAATGAGCTTTTCTTGTTTCTCTGCTTTGGTGTGGAGGTGAAGCATGGCGCACCGGAGTTTTTACCCGTTTGCAAAACCGCTTAACGAGCAACTGCAAACGCTAAAAGGCAGGATGCAGGCGCACTTGCCATGTATTGATAGGGTGTCATTTGCAAAATATCACCCAGACCAAGATGTGCTCAAATCATTTGCAGAAAGTAAGTTCGACACTTGGTGTTTAGCCCATCACGAATCAGCATTCCGTAAACTCCACCACCTCAATATTGCCTCTAAAAACGCGGTTCCTCGTATCGTCGAAGACCTTCATGATATTAAGCACTGTCCTCGGGTTCAAATTTTACTCAAACACGGATATCAGTCGTCGGCTGCTATTCCTTGTTATGACAATAAAGCTTTTACTGGTTTTGTATTTTTGAACTCCACTCAACGTGATGCGTTTAGTTTAGAAGCGCTGAATGGTCTTAAACCTTATTTCGAAATGATTCGATTTGCGGTTGAATCAGAAACTCAAGTAGTCAATGCGATAGAAACGCTAGCTAACCGAATGCAATGTATGATGCCAGGCTATTCACCTGAGTATTACGCGCATACCAAACGCATGAAGTACTACAGTCAAATTATCGCAACGCAGTTAGCGGATCGTTATCACCTGAATGACGAAATGGTCGAAGATATTGGTATTTTTGCTCAGTTCCATGCGCTCGGTGATAGTCAGCTGCCAGTTGAAATTGCTAGCCGCCGAACAAATTACTCTCAAGAACAAGAGGCGATATTGATTCAACATATTGAGCGTTGTATCGATTCAGCGGATGACATAGTTGCCCGTATCGGAAATCCGGTTCACCCGAGTGTGACTTTGTTTTTGCAGATGATTATTTATCAGTACGAAAATTTAAATGGCACTGGTTATCCGTATGGTTTAACCAGTGATGATATACCAATAGCCGCCCAAATTACGGCTGCCGCAAATGCCTTTGATTTTATGACAACGCACCATCCGTATAGACAAGCGTGGTCCATCCCATACGCATTGTTAGAACTTGAAAAATGGGTATATCAGGGATGGTTATCTCGAGAATGTGTTGATGCTCTGCGAGAGCATCAAGGTTATATAAAGCAAATCATCCACAAATATCCCGAGCACTATACAGGCTTGGGGTTAATGTGAAGAGCAGTAACAAAGTTGAAATGTTGACGAGGAGGAATATTTAAACAATACTGTTTTTATATACAGTAATAAGTTTGGAGGTGAAGTATGTTGTGGGAAACCCTTGAAAGAGTAAACCGCTTACGCCAACAAGCACTTGCAAATCCTGAGTTTGTTGAGTCAGCAAAAGAGCACGAACAAGCACTTCAGGAGCAAGAATACCATTATCAAACTAAGAAAAAGCGTTCAGCCAAAGACAAACAAGGTAAAAAGTCGCTGGCCGATATCTATAAAGAAGTAGAGTTTGGCGCTGACGCTCGTCATTAATGTATTCACTGCGGCATTTTTCATTTCTTCATACGCTGCAGTATTCGTTCAAATTTATGCGAGAGCAGTGGGAGACCGCTGCTCTCGTTGACCTGCCTATAATTTACTAATGAAGTTCAGCAGAGCAAATTATCACTAACACTTAGCAATTCTCTCAATGATCTTGTTGATGCAATGATAATGACAACGGTTTGCATTTGTATCTTTATTGTTATATAAAACCTCCCTTATTAATCGTTCTGTTGAATAAGAACGGCAAACGTGATCAACGAATGAGAGCTCTGAATAACTGTTATTCGTAAATGGCTATTAGGTGAAGTAGGGATGTTGGAAGCTAAAGCACTCCAGTTTGAGATTGAAGGCAAGTCATTGCTAAAAGCGTTTGATGTGACATTTGAACCCGGAAAAACATACGCTCTTGTTGGACACAATGGTTCAGGAAAATCCACATTGTTAAAGTTGCTGGCACAGCAACAGCCATACACCGCTGGTGACGTGGTTCTGCATGGAACGAGCATTAACGATCTCTCAGCGAAAAAATTCGCCCAACACATTGCCTACTTGCCTCAGCATCTTCCAGTGACCGACAGTATTTTAGGTCGAGATTTAGTCGGTTTTGGTCGTTATCCATGGCATGGTTTACTTGGACGTTTGAGTAAGAAAGATCACGACATTGTTGAAGAAGCAATGGCGATGACAGGCACACTAAAATACGCAGATCGCTTAGTGGACACGTTATCTGGAGGAGAGCGTCAACGTGTGTGGCTAGCTATGCTGTTAGCCCAAAAAACCGAGTATTTGCTTCTTGATGAGCCTTTGTCTGCGCTAGATATCAGCCATCAAGTCGATATGTTGAAGCTTATCTCTAAACTCAGTCAAGAACTGGACTTGGGCGTTATTATCGTATTACACGACATCAACTTGGCTGCACGATTTTGCGACTACATCGTTGCATTACATCAAGGTGATTTGATTGCACAAGGCAATGTTGAACAGGTGTTTACTGAACCTAAGTTGAGGGACATATATGGGATAGAGATGATGATCTCTGACCACCCTGCGGGTTACCCGGTGGCGATGCCAAGCTAAAGGTTGGAATAATGAGCAGTACAAACACTCGACTTAAACATTTCTCTTTCGCTCTCTCACTTAGTGCGCTTTTGGTCAGTTCTTTTCAAGCACTAGCTGACGCATCACCTCGGGTGATGTCGGTTGATTGGACACAAACTGAAACGATGTTGGCGTTAGGGGTTGTGCCCGTAGGCGTCGCTCAAGGGCAAGATTACGATGCTTGGGTAAAATCGCCACCGTTACCACCTCAAACTAAGGATGTAGGGTTAAGAACTCAACCCAATATAGAGCGTATTTACGAGCTCAGACCTGACCGTATTTTTATTGCCCCGTACTTCTCCTCAATGAAGCATCGTTTAGTCGATATTGCCCCCGTTACCACGATTGACTTATATGAAAGCGGGATCACAGATTGGTCGGTACTTACTCGTTTCACTCGGAGGTTTGGTGAAGAGCTGGGAAGAGAAGCGGAAGCAGAGGCGCTTATCCAACAATATGAAAAACGTTTCTCTTTATTAAAACAGCGCATAAACAAAGACCAGCCGCCGCTTTTAATGATTCAGTTTATGGATACGAAGCACGTTCGTGTTTTTGGTCAAAATAGTCTTTACTCTCAGGCTATCGAAAAGATTGGGCTGAGTAATGCATGGAATGAAAAGACGAATAGCTGGGGCTTTAGCCTAGTTGGCATCGACAAGTTAGCTGGCATAAAAGCTCAAATTGTTATCGTAGAGCCATTACCTTACGGTGGAGCGGAGCAGCTCTCTCAAGACCCATTTTGGCAATATGTTGTTCAACAATCTGGTGAAAAGGTCATGCAAGTCGCACCCGTTTGGAGTTTTGGTTCTATGCCTTCAGCTCTCCGTTTCGCAGAGTTAGTTACGGCGAGTAAGGTCGAGGAGTTAACACAATGAAAACGATGCCTTTAAGCTTTGTGGTGTTACTTTCGGCATTTACCTTTTCTATTGGTGCTTTCCAATTGTACCAAGTAAGCTCATTTTCGTTGGCTCTAATCAGTTTATGGGAGCCTAACTTTCAATCTATCGATTCTGTTTTACTTCACTTTAGCTGGTGGCCTCGAGTCTTCACCACGATTATATCTGGTGCTGGATTAGCGGTTGCTGGGGTATTGATGCAGCAAGTGCTGCGTAACCCTCTCGCTTCACCCACGACACTTGGTGTGGCGAGCGGTTCAAGTTTTGCTTTGATGTTAGCTACGCTATTCGCACCTTGGATGTTGGATATCGCGCCTAATTTGGTTGCTCTCATCGGCGGTGTGATATCGATGGGGTTGGTGATGCTGTTGTCATGGCGACGAGCGTTATCTCCAACGGTTGTCGTCGTTTCTGGGTTAGTGATAAACCTGTACTTTGCATCATTAAGTACGGTTATTCTGATGATGAATACCGAAAAGCTGAATGGGTTAATGATATGGGGAGCGGGTTCGCTTGTTCAGAGTGGATGGGGAGATTTCTCGTATCTTGCCCCTCGAATCGCACTTGCTACGATCATTGCATTTGTGATTGCAAAGCCGTTAAGTCTGTTGGAACTCTCCGAGCAAGGTGCCAAGAGTTTAGGTGTCTCGTTAGCTAAGTTGCGTTTTGTCTGTCTTGGGCTTGCGGTGTTAATCACTTCTTGGGTGGTTTCTGCCGTAGGAATCATCGGTTTCATCGGGTTAGCGGCGCCAGCGATTACTCGATTGATAGGTATCAATAAAATCCAGCATAAGCTTTGGGTATCAATGCTGATTGGTGCCATGTTATTGACTTTAACCGATTTGGTTATTCAGCAACTGCCAGGGCTAATGGCGAGTTTTATACCAACGGGAGCAGCAACCGCTGCACTGGGCGCTCCGTTACTGTTATGGCTGTTACCTCGTTTATCACAAAAGACGCAGAGCCATACTCAAACAGTGTTAACTCGACACCGTCAACATGTTTACAAGCTAAACCCTAAAGCGATCTCATTGGCGTTGATCGGCACGTTAATTTCTGTTGTTCTTTTTGCCACGGTTGCTGTGCAAAATGAAGGGTGGACAAACTTATTTGCTAGCCAAAATTGGATTTTTTTGGAATGGCGCGCACCTAGATTATTTGCAGCAGCAATTGCGGGGGCAATGTTAGCGATTGCTGGAACCATGATTCAACGCCTAAGTGGAAACCCAATGGCAAGTCCTGAAGTGATCGGTATCAGTTCAGGGACAGCAATGGGATTGATCATCGCGATGTTTACTGGGTTTGGTTCGTCAATTTTCACTCTTTCTCTAGGCGGGCTCGTAGGTGCATTAGCGACGGTATTAGTCATTGTGCTGCTAAACCGTAAGTCAGGCT
Organism: Vibrio sp. 811; assembly: GCF_033339195.1. Taxonomy (NCBI): domain Bacteria; kingdom Pseudomonadati; phylum Pseudomonadota; class Gammaproteobacteria; order Vibrionales; family Vibrionaceae; genus Vibrio; species Vibrio sp. 811. The sequence continues at coordinate 99,223 of NZ_JAWOUB010000002.1, read as the reverse complement.
TTCAGCCGGAGCGTATTTTATTGACTGGTATTGCGATAACCGCACTGATGAATGCAATACAGAGCTTTATTCTAGCCACTGGTGACCCAAGAAGTTATCAAGCATTGGCTTGGTTGTCTGGGTCTACCTACTATGTCTCGGTTGAAACGTTACTCCCATTGTCTTTATCTGCGCTTGTCTTTATAGGGTTGAGTTTTCTCTGCGTAAGATGGCTAGATATTCTTCCTGTCGGTGCCGCTTCCTCTAAAGCACTTGGAATTCGAGTTGATCGTTCACGCGCAATACTGCTTCTTTTAGTTGCTTGTCTCACGGTCAGTGCGACATTGGTTGTTGGCCCGATTAGCTTTGTTGGGTTGTTGGCTCCGCATTTAGCTCGCTTATTTGGTTTTAACAAAGCGTCACAACACATGTTATGCGCCGCGATACTGGGGGCAGGGGTGATGTTGTTGGCTGATTGGTTGGGACGACAGGTCCTTTACCCGCAAGAAATACCAACAGGGATTATGGCGTCTCTCATTGGCGGTTTGTATTTAATGTGGGGTTTACGCCGCTTATAGAAATGAGCTAAGCCTCAACCAAGAAAGTACTTATACAAATAAGCACTCGTAGTGGCATTCGTAACCTATGCGAGTGCTTTATGCAAAACCTCTGGTTTGTCTTTTACGGAAACAACTGGCGATGCCGTAACTCGCTTTTCTTTCAGCGGTCGCTGAAGTCATGAAGGGTTGGTTTGGCTGCCGACAAAAAGGAGAGAATATGACTCGGCAGTTTATGCTGACACCAACGTCGATGGCGGTTGTATTAGCTGTATCAACGCCAAATGTCTTGGCTCAGGAAGATGAAAATATAGTTGTGATTGGACAGCAGCAAGACAGTGCAGTTGGTCCAGATTTTAGTTATCTCGGAGCGAAGAGTCGGGCAGCGACGAAAACTGATATTGCTATCAATGAGACTCCAAGAGCGGTGTCTGTTGTTACGCGAGAGCAAATGGATGATCGTGCCTCTATTAGCATTTCTGACGCACTACAGTACACACCAAGCATTCAAACTAATTATTTCGGCGAAGATAACAAGCAAGATTGGTTTATTATTCGTGGTTTTAAACAGGCGAACAGTGGGTTGTATCAAGATGGTACCCGTTTATATTCTTCTGGCTTCTATAGTTGGCAAATAGATCCGTTTGCGTTAGAGAGGGTTGAAGTTTTACGTGGTGCAGCGTCTGTTCTTTATGGGCAAAACCCTCCTGGTGGGGTCATCAATGTTGTCAGTAAGCGACCTCAATTTGATGGGGGGTCAGGACTTGTATCTTTGGAGTACGGTTCTGAAGACCGTAAACAACTTTCTCTTGACGTAAACTCTGAGGTGAGTAAGCAGCTAGCTTTCCGCTTTCAAGGGTTAGCGAGAAAAAATGGGACGAGAATTAGTGGGGTAGAAGCAGAGCGCATTCTTCTCTCTCCATCGATGACGTACAAATTTAATGAGATGTCTGAAATTACCTTTCTAACGAGCTATCAAAAAGACGACTCAGATCCTTATCTGCAATTTTTGCCAGTTGAAGGAACGTTAACGCCAAACAAAAATGGAAAGATCAGTGATAGTTTAGCGATAGGCAATCCCAACTGGGAGACGTTTGAGCGTGAGCAGGTGTCTTTAGGCTATGAGTTTTCTCATGCGTTTAATGATACCACTTCGTTTGTTCAAGCTGCTCGTTACAGTGAAATGGATGTTAAGTTGAGACAAATGTATTCGTACGTTTACTCGGCTGATGTACCTGGGTTGGGGCCGATTTTAGATCCATCAAATGAACGCAAGACCATACTTCGGGGCGCTTCAACAGAAGATGGATCATCCGATGCTTTTAATATTGATAATCGTTTGATGCACCAAGTAAATTGGGGAAGCGTTGAGCATAACTTGATGTTGGGTTTAGATTTTCAAATGATCAGTATCGATGGTAAGGACTTTGCGAATGATCCTATCGTTGCTGATGGTAATGCGCTCTTAAACACACCAATGGGAGCTTTGCCTGACCCTAGGTTTAATGTATTTAATCCTACTTATTCGGATAACATAATGTTACTCGATCCGAATACGCTACAACCATTGAGCGAAACCGATAAGCAAAGAACGAAAATCGATAATCAGCAGCTCGGCGTCTACTTTCAAGATCATATGCTGATCAACGATAAATGGGCGATGTTATTGGGCGCACGTTACGACGATACAAGTAATGAAGTACATAATGTTACCACGGGTGCTCGCACGAAAGTCGATAATGGAGAGTGGACGTTTAGCGTGGGAACGGCTTATATTTCTGATTCTGGCTTCACGCCATACTTTAGTTACTCTCAGTACTTTGATCCAATTATTCAAGAAGACAGCAATGGTAAGCCAGCGAAGCCTGAAAGCGGTGATCAATTTGAAATCGGTATGAAATACCAACCGGATTCATTTGATGGTTATTTCAATATTGCAACGTATCGGGCAACAAAAGAAAACTTGGCTCGTATCTACTTGAGTGAATTAACGCAAATAGGAAAAATAGAAAATAACGGCGTTGAGTTTGAAGCTGTAGCTAATGTGACACCATCCTTAACATTGATCGGGAACATTGCGTACGTTGATGCAGAGATAAAAGAAGACATCAATAAGGCATGGGTTGGCAAAACACCTTCCCAAGTGGCGAATACCGTATCATCAGCTTGGGCACATTATCGTTTCTTTGATGGACCTCTTGATGGCTTTGCTGTTGGCTTAGGCGCGCGCTATACAGGTGAGTCATACGGAGACAATGAAGAGAGACTAAAAGTACCAAGTTATTTCTTAATGGATGCGACGGTCAGTTATCGAATCGGCGATTACAAGCTACAAGTCGCAGCTAAAAACATCGCGGATAAAAAGTACATAGCGACATGTGATGGTTTTTGTTGGTATGGCGACCGACAAAATGTTATTGCAAGTTTAACTTACGACTGGTGAGTTAACGTATAAATAAACACCCCTAACTTTAGGGGTGTTTATTTAGAAATCGGCTTTACGGACAAAGTGCGGGTTTTTATACTTTTTCTGCGGGCCAAACGATGATACGACAAGTTTGTTCCATAACGCTTTGTCAAACTCACCCTTTGGAATCGAAGGGTAGAGGGTTTCCTCTTCTTCTCTTGCAAAGTTCATATATTGTTTCTTTTTAATTTGATTGTACTTTTTGGCGATCTGGTTATGTTTTCTTACCCACTCCAGCTTGTAATTGTGGAGCACTTTTTCACCATCTTCGAGACTCATCCGAGATAGGAACAGTCGCTTGTATGAGACCTTTCTGTCCAGCATTGTGCGCATAACGGTTTGGATATATTTACCGTGATGCGTAATTGTAATGTCATTTTCATCAATAGGAGTGACACACCAGCCTTTAGGTAAAAAGTCTGGCTTCTTAAATTGCTTATTACGCTCCATTAGCGCCTGATGTAAAACTAAATCAGAGGTGCCGCGGAACGTCTTTTGCCATTTACCGATACGAATTTGAATCGAACCAGGCAAGCGATAGATGTTAGTAAACTTATCTTTGTCCATGGACTTGTGTCATGAGATTAATGTGCATAATTAGAAAGCGGAATTCAGCCCAATGCCACAGGCAGTAGACTTAAGTACCGTACGATTTTACAACGACCTTGCGTGATATAGCGAGGGGTTATGTCAATAATAGGTAAGAAATAGAAAATTAGTTCACATTATGAAGAAATTGGAAGCTAACAAGGTTAAATTTTGAAGTTACACGAATTATGCCCAGGCCGACTAAATAAAAAGAAGGCGCGGGCATAAAATCACACCGCTTCTTCGAGTTGCTTGGTGTCTTCTTCAATCTGTTGTAGATGTCGGTTTGCTTGCTGTAACTGATACATTTGAGCATAACGACCATTTTGCGTTAAGAGTGCTTTGTGTGTGCCTTTCTCGACTAACTCCCCATGATGAAGAACAATGATTTGGTCTGCATCTAAGATAGTTGAAAGCCGATGAGCAATAACAACGAGCGTCATGTCTTGTCTGAGGACCGCCAAGCTCTTTTGGATTAAAGCCTCTGTTCCTGAGTCAATATTTGCGGTTGCTTCATCTAATATCAATATCTTAGGTTTTACCACAAGCACACGTGCTAACGCCAAAAGCTGTTTCTGACCTGCAGATAAATTAGTTTCGCCTTGACCTAACTGCGTGTCTAGCCCGTTAGGGTAACGATGAATTTGTTCTGCCAAACCTACCTTGTCTAACGCATCCCATATTTGATTGTCATCAACCGCCCGACTGAGAGAGATGTTTTCTCTGACTGAAGCAGGGAGAATATGTGGATCTTGTTGAACCATTGCCACATCTTTGCGAAGTACGTCTTTCCCTAATGTTTTAAGTGGACGACCATCTATGAGCAGTTCACCACATTGCGTTGGATAAAAGCCCATTAACAGTGACGCTAATGTGCTTTTACCGCTTCCTGTATGCCCGACAAGCGCGATAAAGTCTTGGTGGTTGGCCTTCAACGAAATGTCTTTTAGGACGTCCTGTTTACCATCGTAGCTAAATGAGAGGTCTTTAAGTTCGATAGCACCTGACCTTAATGGTTGATGATCGCCCCCGTAAGTTTGTTCTTTCGCATCAATCAATTCAAAAACACGTTCGCTTGATACTAACGCCTGCTGAAGTAGAGCAAGTTGCTGAGTCATCTCAATTAGTGGTTCAGTAACTCGCGCAAGATAACTGATAAATGCATACAGTACCCCCACACCAATCAACTCAATACCATTAAAACCAAAGATCGCAACCAAGCAAAGCAACGCAAGACCAGCGAGTAAGTCCATTAATGGTCTTAGCAGATAGCCGTTTAGCCGAATCACTCGTTTAGATGCCACCAGATGCTCTGCGGTTAGCTCGTTGAACTGTTTATTAAAACGCTCTTCTTGTTGCATTAATTGGATGACACTCATCCCTTGAATGGATTCACTCAGATTCGCATTTATATCGGTCAATAGGTCACGCATCTTTCGGTAGCTTTCTGTACTTAGCTGCTTAAACAAGTACATAAAGCCGATGACGATCGGCAGCAATACAAGCACAACGAGTGTGAGCTTCCAACTCATGAAAAACATAACGCCAAGCATTACGACAATCATGACCACGTTTTTCACCACGGTCGCGATCAAAAGCTCATAAAATTGCTGTAAAGATTCCGTATCGTTGGTGATTCGCGACACCAATTTTCCAGCAGGAGTGTAATCAAACGCAGATAACGGCTGCTTAATCACGCCAGAAAATACTTGCTTACGAATCGCTTTGATCGTGTTAGCCGCGACAATGCTAAATTGCAATGACTGAAAATACTGGAATGTTGCCGATACGATCTGAAGAGCGATATAACCTACTGCTAGCGAAATCAGAACATTTTGTGAATAGTCACCTTTAGCGATGTGCTCATCAATGAAATATTGAATCAACCAAGGGCCGCCAGCGCTGGCTAACGCAGCAATAAACAGCAAGGCGAGTCCTTTAATCATTGGCTTTGGTTGAGATAATGGGTAAGACATTAACCGTTTAAACGTGCTGGTCTGGTTCATTCATTATTCCTCCATCGCCTGCTCTAGTTTCTGATACTCGAACATCTCGGCGTACCAGCCTTTATGCGCTAATAAAGCGCTATGTTGCCCACGTTCAGTAATGTGTCCGTGATTCAATACAATGATCTCGTCTGCTGCTTCCAAAGCGGTGAGGCGGTGCGCAATAACGATTAGGGCTTGATCACGGTAGTGTGTTTCCAAATTCTTAAGGATTTGATGTTCGGTCCGTCCATCAACAGCGGAAAGTGCATCGTCCAAAACCAACACTTGGGCATTCAGCAGCATAGCGCGTGCTATCGCAATACGTTGTTTTTGCCCGCCGGAGAGTGTAATGCCTTTTTCACCAACTTCTGTTTGGTAGCCTTCAGGAAACTTCTCAATATCGTCATGTATACAGGCTAACTTTGCTGCTCTATAGACTTCTTCTTTCTCTGCATTAGGGTTACCTAAGGCAATATTGTCGAAGATAGATTTGGAGAATAGAAACGGACTTTGGTTAACGACAGCAAAACGGTTGCGCCACTGTGGAAGTAGGGCATCCTTGATCTCGACATCACCGAATTTAATTGAGCCGTTTTCTAAATCATGTTGACGCAAAAGTAGTGTTAACAGGGTCGATTTTCCGCTTCCTACCGGCCCTGCAACTCCCAACATTTTTCCGGGTTCCAGTTCGATGTTTACTTCCGTCAAAGCGGGCGGTAAATCACTAGACCAATGGAAATCGTCGATATCAATTTTCAACGGAAGTGGTTTATTTTCTATTGGCTTATTGCCACTGATAATTGCTGGCTTTTCATCAAAGATCTCTTGTAATCGGTTCCATGCAGCAGAGCCTCTTTCTAAAATGTTAAATAGGAATGCGAATGCCAGCATCGGCCATATCATCAACCCTAAATACATCGTAAATGCGGTCAGATCACCAAGCGTGATCTCACCTTTATCAACAAGGTAAGCACCAGCAGCGACACTAAGAAGGAAAGAAAGACCGATGGTTAACTGAATTGCCGGGTCAAATCTAGCATCGACTCTTGCGACAGCGATGTTCTTTTCGCCAGTATCATCCACAACCTCTTCAAAACGTTGCTGCTCTTGGTTTTCTAATCCGAAAGCACGCAGCATTCGCACGCCATTAAGTGACTCTTGTGTCATGTCTGACATGGTAGAAAAGGCTTCCTGAGCGACACGAAAGCGTTGATGTAGGATACGCACAATAAAGAAGATGATGATGGCAAGAAATGGCATTGGAAGAAGCGCCATTACGGTGAGCTTCCAGCTTACTTGCGTTACCATAATGATTAAAACCGCAATACCAGTGATCAAAGAGTCTGCGGCGGTTAAAACCCCTTCGCCGGCAGTCATAACGATATTACGCACATCATTAGTGCCACGAGCCATCAGATCCCCCGTCTTGTAACGTTCAAAAAAACGAGGTGGCTGTGTCGATAAATGCCTATATAGACGGTTACGTAGAATGGTCCCGAGCTCCCAGCTTGCGCCGAAAAGCCAAATTCGCCATAAGATGCGACACCCATAAATAGTAAAGATCAGTACAGTTAACCCTGAGAGCCATAGAATCAGCGTATTTGTATCTAAAGTGTTGTCTACGACGCCATCAACTATGATGCCAACTGCTTTGGGCGGAACAAGCTGTAGTGCTGATATCACAGCGAAAAGCAGAATGGATCCGACATAGTGCCTCCACTTTTGTTGGAAATACCAACGTAGCTGCCAGAATATTCTCATTACGCCTCCCGCTTTAAATTATTGAATTTGTTATAGAACTATTATTGAGCGAAATGATGAGTTTACAAGCACAAGTTATAGGCGGGTTTAAAAACGATAGATTGTTTCAATTATAGCCATGTGTCGGCGCAAATTACTGGTTTTATCTCTATGAGCTCATTGTGCGACGACATTATGTGAAATAGTTGTTAATGATGGTTTTGGAGCCATTACCTTGCAATAACGATGAAGACACCAAAAGTAAAAGTGTTACTGCCACTCTCTATGGGAATTAGCAATCGTCAGTTTGTATTTTGTATTTCACTTGGCCACCAGGAGTTTCTGGGTAGTAAACTTCGACATAACACATATGTTCTGGACCAACAGGCTTGTTTGCAAAACCAATAAGGAAGTAGGGCTCGTCTGGGCTATCTACCCCATACCAAGTGTTGATAGTGAGTTGCGGATCAAAGCCTGCTAGCTCTTTTGCTGGAATAACATTTTTGATAAATCCAAAGTAACCAATTAGGTCGTTATGGCCGTCATTATCTAGATCAATGTTATATTGTATGCCGCCATCTACTGTCTCTTGAGATTGAATCACTGCTTTGGTGTAGACAAAGTTGTTGGCGGTCATGAGTGCTTCTCTGGCTCCATATAGAACCGCCACTCTGGCATCTTTTTGTAAGCCAAGAAATTTAGGAAATGCAACGACGCTTACAATACCAAGAATGATGATGCACACAATGAGTTCAATAAGAGTAAATCCTTGAGAGCGACGCACAGCCTTTCTCCATGTTTTAGAAACGAATAGGCGGCTATTCTGATATAGAAACTTTCAGGTCAAGTATTAAAAAAGAATGATAGTAAGAGATCGGGATTGCAAATCTCAAATATAAAACAAGTTGCTTATTTTCGAGATGAGGAGTGATTTTGATAAAAACCAAGGAATGAACTCGAGAGGATAAAATCCTCCCGAGTAAAGCGACTAAGATTCGTGTGTCAGAGCACTGCTGTTACGTTTAAAAATGAATCGCCAAATAAATAAGACAATTGCGATGTAACCTAATCCTACACCAAGCGCTTGCCAGTGCATGCCGTTATACATCGCGATTGGCATCAAAGAGATGATGAAGATGTCAGTGATTGAGCCTGGGACATAAGCGATGGCGTAATCATCAAGTACCTTGCTACGCATCTTTGGATCAACAATACGAAGTAGAGCAATGCCCATAGCTACCGTACCGGTCAACCAACCCCAAGAGAAGATGCCTTTCTCAAACCAATCTTCACCCATGATTCGCGGCGCTACCCAAAAGATTAACCAAAGTGTGAAACTTACACCGCCGATTGCAAGCACTACCATCGGCATTAAATACTGGGCTAGGACGGTAATCTTGATGGCTGAGATACCAAAGATAATCAAATAATCGGTACTGATGCCCGCAGCGTGTTTGAATGCACCGTCACAAAGATAGCGTGAAGCTTTCGTTTGTTTCGCGACGATTCGCACGAGCATGCCGCCAAGGAAGCCAGTTACGAACGTAGGGATTTGTACCTTATCGTGGAAAGAGGATAAGTAGTTAGCCGCTACATACGAGAAAGCTGTTACCACTACAACCAACGCCGCGTGAATCGCAAAAGAATCAACCGACAGGGAAGACATGGTGTCTTTCATTACCGGCTCTTGATCATCAGGCTTAACGAGCCCCTTGCGTTCGTGTTCATCCATGCTATCGAATGTCGTAAAGCTACGAATCCAACCCATCTTCAATGCGAATTGCAGCATGAGCATGCCGACAGAAATTGAAATGAAAATACCCACGGTTGCGAACGTTAAGCCAAGTGTGAAGCCATCTTCCCAGCCAAGCCCCGTGAAGATTTCACCAACAACAGATGCAGAGCCATGTCCGCCCATAAAACCCGCAGACATTGTCACACCAAAGCCGGGATTAATCTCTGGCCAGAAGAAGGTTGTGAGAACTAGACCAAACATTGCCGCAAACAACCACTGAGAAACAGAAGCGATTTGGTTAAACGCCCACAATGAGCCAGCACGCTGTGCGACGGCTTTAGGTGATGGAACATCCGTTGCCAGACCTAACGCAGAAAAAAGTGCAGCAGTTAATAGGCTTGCGTTAGCGGTAAACGTATCGGTCCAAGGCAGTACGTCTAACAGGGCTGGTCCAAAAATTAGACCGAATAATCCTGCGAGAACCGCCGATGGAATGTACATACGCTGTAGTAATGGCGCGTGAACGCGAATGACTTTTGCCAAAATCAATAGTAAGCCAGCGATGGCTAAGTCAGTCAGCATTAGACCTTTAGGCATCTTATCCTCCAGTAAATGCAGTCAAGGGGTAGCGTCCTTGTGACCTACCTTGAATAAAAATCTCTCTCAAGCCAAAAAGCCACATACGTGACTAAAAGCGTTGAGAAATCAATGTCGTTTTCATAAGCAAAGGAATGTGCTTATGCAATTTGAAATGAGTGTAAATGTTGTGATTGCACACGAACAGGAAGAGAAATTAGATTAAATTTCTCGATATTTTTTGATAGTTCACTCAGGAAAGGCGGCAATCCTAGTCACTTTGTCAGAGCAATGCAATTGGTGTGAATCAATAAATTATGCCTAGTTATGGGTGTTTCTGACTAACAACATGAAAAATAAAGACAATTAACAAGCAATAATATTTGTTGTATCGACAACAAAAGTTGATTGAGTGGTTAAATTGTCGCCGCTTTATGAGGTGGCGTTACGGATTCACATGCGAAAGAACAAAATCAACCAAGGTGCGGTTTTTAAGGGAAAGCTGTTTTGAACGGTAAAGCAGGTGGATCGGTTTTGGCTTGGGAGCATGTTGCTGGAGAATTTCTACCAAGGCACCAGATTGGATTTCCTGCTCAACTAAGATCTTTGGTTGCAGAAGAACACCAGAGCCTTTTAACGCAGCAAACTTAAGCACATCACCATTGTTAGACGTTAATCGGGTGTTACTGTTTCCAAAGGTATTAGATGGCATGTTCACCACTTGTTGGCTTTCTCCTTGGTGATACTGAAACCCCAAACAATGATGATGTTCAAGGTCATCAAGCGATTGGATAGGGGCATGTTGTTCAAGGTAAGAGGGTGAGGCGCAGTAAGTCATGTGGTATTCACCCAATTTTCTCGCGACTAACGACGAATCGACCAACTCACCGATTCGAATAATCACGTCAGCTTCGCTTCGATATGGGTCAATCAAATTGTTGTCCAACATCAGCTCAACGTTCAAATCGGGAAATTCAGCTAAGAAGTCAGCCACGATAGGAGCAATGACCTTTTTGCCATACGTGACAGGGCAGTTAACTTTTACAGTTCCGGTTGGACGGTTGATCAGCGTCTGGATCAGGTTCTCTGCGTTGGTGATGTCTTCAATAATGCGGTGGCACTCTTGGTAGTAGAGTCTGCCAGCTTCGGTCAGGGACTGTTTACGCGTGGTGCGATGAATCAGCTGTGTACCTAAGCTTTGCTCAAGAAAGCTCACGTGCTTGCCAACCATAGTCGGTGAAATATCAAAGTGGTGTGCAGCATTACGAAAGCTGCCGTGTTCGACCACGTAAGCGAAAACTTTCATGCTTGTTAATTTATCCATTGCACACCCAGAGTTGATAAAGAAATAACTAAAGCAGAGTTTATCAATCAAACGAGGTTAATTACAGTGGGCGTATGATTAAGAATGGAGAAAGAGATCCATCATGAATGAGACGATTTTTGTTACCGCCGAACTGAAAATGAATGCCGATAAGCCAAGACAACAAGTGGTTGAAGCCATTGAACAATTTTGCCTTGATATGCAAAGCGAAGCGGGGTGCTTGCAAGCGAATGCGACCTACGATTCTAAAGCTCCACAACGTGTGATTCTTTGGGAGCGATATGAAAACCGCGCCGCGATTGAAGCGCATTTTGCTATGCCGCATACACAAGCGTTTATTGCGGCTGAAATGGCAGAGTTAGTTCAAGCATTCGAAACCCAAGCTCAATAGGAGACGTGAACATGAAATGGGGCATTTTAGGCACAAGCTTTATCTCAGGAGTCATGGCTGAGGCAATCCAAGGCGATGACAAGAGTGAACTGTACGCGGTTGCTGGGCGTTCGGAGCAGAACTTACAGGCATTCGCTGAGCAATATGGCATCGAGAATACGTTCAACGATTACGATGCGTTGATTGCTGATGAGCAAGTCGACATTATTTATATCGCATTGCCAAATCACCTTCATCATGACTTTATCGTCAAAGCGGCTGAGCAGGGCAAAGCGATCCTGTGTGAAAAGTCACTTTCGGTAGATATGGAAAAAACCGAGCTGGCACTTCAAGCCGTAGAAGCGCACAAGGTATTCTTTGCTGAAGGCTTAATGTACTTGCATCACCCATTGATCAGTGAGTTGGTTTCGGTGCTTAAATCGGGAGAGATTGGTGAACTTCGCTCCATCCATACGTCTTATATTGCGTCGATTGCGCAGTTTGTTAATCCAGACAGCAAAGGTGCTTTGTATAACTTAGGTTGCTATCCAATGTCATTAGTGCATTTGGTGGTTAAAACCATGTTGGGTGAACAAACCTTTGAGAACCGTTCAATGAAAGCGATTGGCCGACGAGGTAATGATGGGAATATCTGCGAGTCGAGCTTGATGATGCAATTTGGTGAGCAACAAACGGTGAGCGTACATACTGCCGAAGATCATGGATTGAAACACCAGTTCACCATTCTGGGTAGCAAAGGCTGTATTACCTTAGATTCAAACCCATGGCTACCAACGCAAGATAACCAGTTTAGTGTGGAAATTTACGAGACGTCGAAGCGGGAAGTGTCTGTACCGGCAACTGGGGACGCTTTCTTCTATCAAGTGCGCAATATTCGCCAAGCGGTTGAAGAGGGGCGTACCTCGTTAGAAAACCCTTGTGCAACATGGGACGATTCTCATCGTATTATGCAGCTACTGACTGAGTGGGAATCACTGGCTTCAAAGTAAGTGTGTACTTGAACCAATGAACATAAAAACGGCGCACTAAATCCAATGATCAGTGCGCCGTTTGTATTTTGGGTTCAGTCTGGATTAAATGCGATTATCGCCGGTACTGAACGCAATGATTTGGCTGATCTCAGACAGGCTTCTACCACTTTCTTGCTGCCATTGAACAAACGCTTTGTTGGTTGCATCGAGCGATTTTTTCGTATCTTTGCCACCTTCAATGATCTTGCAATTACGTAGGTAAGCTTCAACGTCGCTAGACAAGATGAAGGTATCAACGCCCATTTGACGCAGTGTGTAAGGGCCAGTATTTCCGCCTAGGCGATTGCCGCGTTTCTTCAAATACGCCCATAGGTCGGTGATTTTCTCTTGCGGCCAATCGGCAACCATTTTGCCAAACGAGCCGTATTCGATTTTTGCTTCGTGGATCATACGAGCATTAGCAGGAATCGACATGACTTTAGTGAGGTGGCGAATGATGCGTTTGTCGGTTGCTTTGGTTTCCCATTGCTCGTCTGACAGCATCAGCAACGGCTCAATTTTAAATCCGAAGAACACTTCTTCGAAGTTCGGCCATTTGTTGCGAACCACGCTCCATGAAATCCCACTTTGGAATACCTTCATCGAAAAAGCGGCCAGCCAACGGTCATCGGGAATCGCAGCCAGTTCCTCTTTGCTTAGTGGATGAGACAAAAGCGCTTCAAGTTGATCTTCACCACCTTTACGCTCGGCAGCGCGCTGATAAATCGCGTCAAATTTTTCGATACTCATAAAAGAAGTTAGTCCTAGTTTATGTCGATATTTGCGAAACATACTACGCTTAAGTGGCTGAATCGTAAATTGATGGAGTGTCACAAATGAAGAAGGTCACATTAACGTTTGTCGGGGAAGGTTCGGATCGTATTGCGGAAAAATTCTATGCGTGGATGACGGACGGTGGGTTAGAAGACAGCATGATTGAGAATTTATCTGACCGTGAAATCTCAGTTGTTGGCATCAGTGATATGGATAATGAAACGCGTGACGTGGTGATCAATACGGAAATGAACTAACGAGTCGTCTTTGGTCAGCAAGTAGAATCAGATAAAACAAAGCCCTTCACGAGAAGGGCTTAGTTGCGTTTATAAGCGTGAGAGCCTAGTTATTTACCAGCGTCAGACCGCTTGGGAGTGCATCACCGAAGATACGCTTCGATTCGCTCTCAGATAACTCTTTGACTTCTTCAACCAGTGATATCCAAGATTCAGGCACCTTGCTTTGCTTCAACTTAGCCAGCACTTGCTCACGGTAGTCGTCAGAGATATCGAATAGGCGGTCGCCCGTCTTACGACAAATCATTACGGCTGCGAACGCGATCATTGGCTCTTTCTGCCAGTTTTGTTCCAGTAATTTAGGTAGCCACTGTTCCGCTTGTTCACGAGGAATGACGTTGTGCTGGCTGCCATAAAGTGGCGTTCGCGATGCCAAGCGTCCCAATGCCCACCAGTGCGCTTGTTCAAACTGGTTTTGGTTGATGGCTTTGCTCAAGAACCACGTTGCCAATAGAACTTTGTCTTCGACTTCTAGGTGTTCAAGCGACGCCGCCAATCGAACCATGGATTCATAACCCATGTCTTGTGCCGCTTTAGCTGACTGTGGGTTTTTCATCGCGCCAGGGTGTAGGTATTTCGCGATGTCTGCCAAAATGGTTTCTTGTTGTTCTTGGCTTAGACCGCCCGCGATACGTCGCCAGAATACCCACCAGTCTGTCCAGCCTTGATGGTTTTTGAACTGAATATTTTGTTGATACAGTCCCCAAACTTGCTCAATACGCCAAGAGTCTGTTGGATCGCCAAAGCCCGGACGCAGTGCAAAGCCAGCCAAACGAAGCCAGTTTTTCTCGTGCTGTTCAGAACGACGGCGACGCTTACGACCTTGTGCAAAAGTATCGAAAAGTTGACGGAGTGTGGTGAAGTCCCATTCGTCACGTTTGCCGAGCTTCTTCTCAAGGTCTTTGGCTAAGGTTTTGATCTCTTTGCCTTCTGCGCTTTTCTTGTTACCGCTGTAAAGACGAGCGATCAGCTCCTTACATTCGTTCAGTTTAGGGTGAAGCTTAACTTGCTCGCTGTCGTCGGTTTGCTTGTTACGAACTTCGAACTCAAGCTCCCAACGTTTGCTGTCATCTTCTGCGCTGACACATTCCATCTTAAGTGTGCCGACTTCGGTCAACTGACACGCCAGTTGTACTTCTACACGCTCTTTCTGGTTGGCTTGCAGTTCAGCGCCTTCACCTTCAAGGGTGGTGATATAAGGCGGAAGAGGGGCAAATAAGTCAGGATCAACGTCCACCATCACACCGTTTTGAATAGCGGTGTTATTGGTTAAGGTGTCGTGGGTAGACGTCAGCAGGTTAAAGCGAACGGGTTCACCTAGGGTAAGCGAGAAACGACGACCACTTAAGCGGATCTCATGACCTTCTTCTGTACCTTTTGCAAGCAAACAGAGCGCTTTGCCCATCTTGTTCTTTTCTTGAAGATGCAAGAAGTAAGAACGCGCTGCACCACCACCAATTTTAAGCTGTGCACCACGACGTGCTTTACCAAAGGCAACGGCACCCAGCGCAACAGACCAATCTGGATGAGGGTTATCTAATACCGTAACTGGTGCGCCGCGCCAATCGGAAAGTAGGGTAGTGACGCGCTCAGTCACAAGCTCACTGTTGAACACACCACCGTTAAGTAGCAAGCCTACCGGAATTGCATTTTGTTTGTCGTCTTCAATGCCGAGAGCGGCGCGAGCAACTTGCTGATGCTGAGTTAAGAACTCGGCAACGTGTTTGCTCACTGCTGGGTCAGCAACGTATGGAAGACCAAACTCGACAACGGCGCTGCGGCGCTTGTCTGGTACTTCACTGAAATCAGAAAGCGGGAAGAAGCCATCTAAAGCGATTTGGTGCACTTCTTGTTTGCTCAGCCCAATACTCTTTGTTCCGCCAAGAAGTTTTGAGCCGCTGCCCAGCATGGTGATTTTTACTTCTTCAGGTGCACTCGCTGAAAGCAGGTTCTCTTTCGCCTTGCGAGTTTGCTGAATCAACTTAGTCAGGCTTGCTGCAGTGAGCTTCTTACTTTGGTTGAAGCGGCTCTCCGCAAGGTGCGCTAATGCTAAGTCGAGGTTATCACCACCAAGCATCAAGTGCTCGCCAACACCAATACGATCAAGGGCTAGTTCATCTTGAGAAGAGAAACTTGCTTCAATCAAGCTCAAGTCGGTAGTACCACCGCCCACATCACACACCAGAATCAGCGGCAACTCTTTGAGTTCATCAGCTGCGGTTTGCTGGTGGCGTGCGTACCAGTCGTAACATACGGCTTGTGGCTCTTCGAGCAGGACGATTTTCTTTAAACCAGCCAGCTGTGCAGCTTCAAGCGTGAGTTTACGAGCGGTTTCATCGAACGACGCTGGAACGGTCACAACCACATCTTGGTCTTCTATCTTATTGCTAGGGTGACGGTAGTTCCATGCTTGACGAATGTGGTTGAGGTAGCTTGCGCTGGCAATAACGGGTGAGACTTTATCTACGTCTTGCGCGCCCGCCCAAGGAAGAATGTCTGAACTACGATCCACTGCTTGGTGCGATAGCCAGCTTTTAGCACTGGATACTTGACGTCCTTCCACCTTAGCGCCTAATTCACGAGCCCATTCACCCACGATCACATTACTAATGTCGCCAGATACAGGTTCGTTTTCCCAAGGAAGTGTTAGGTCAGAAGGGGAGATTTGACCAACCGCTGGGTGATAGCGGAAAGAGGGCAGCAATGGTTTACGAACCACTTCACCCGGCCCAATCAATTGGTCGATGTCGAATAGGGATACTTCGGATTGTTCAAGGTTGTCGGTAATTTCACAATACGCCACCACAGTGTTTGTGGTGCCAAGGTCAATACCAACAAGAAAACGAGGAGATGCCATACAAACCTTCGTGTATTTAAAAACGGCACCCGATTGGATGCCGTTTGATTTCTATTTATTCTTCTTCGTTTGAGTTGCTTTTCGCGTCTTCGCGCACATCGAACTCAACATGCCATTTTTGACCGTTATCAGCGGCAATGGCTTCTAAGTAAAGCGTACCAAGCTCTGTGACGCGAGAGGCTAGGGTTACAGGAACCACTTCACCTTCACGGCGACCTTCAGATACAGGCAGAGTTACTTGGATTTCTGGAAGCTCTTCAAGCTCTTCTGGTGCCCAGTAGTCTAGGTGAGTACCTGCTAGGTCATCACGACGAACCGTTGAGCCGAAGAATTGGAAGTTAACTGGCTGACCGATGATCAAACCAAACTCTTGGCTTGGTACGTCAACGCTTGAGCCTTCTTCCATACCAAATGGTGCAACACAAAGTGCTTCCATTGGAGGCGCCATGCCCGGAATCGCTGGCATCGCACTTTCGATACCCACGTAGTACGCCGAAGCAATACCACCACGGATACGAACGCCTTGACCACGACGTACAGAGCCGTAGTAAGCCGCACCGCTAGCAACCGCAAGGTCTAGATCCACACCTGTTAGGCGTTTCGCCATTTCTGCATCTGCTTCAATTAGCCATTCGTTGATCGTGTCTTCTAGACGAGTTGCTAGAAGTTTCGATTTCAGAACGCCACCGTTGAATAGGATTGCGGTTGGCTTGATGAACTCAGCTGATTGGGCTGCATCCGCACCTGGCATACCAGGCATGTTAGCGAATGGATTGAAATCTTGAGCTGCTGCTTCTGCGCCATTTCCTGAAGCAGAAAGGGCATTAGCTTGCTTAGACAAGAACGCTGCAATGTGACGAGTAATGCCTGCATCTTGTGCGTAAGGCAGACCCATTTGCGTTAGTGCACCACGGTTACGTTGAACAGGGTGGTCAGTAATTGCAACTTGAGGGAAGAAGCCATCAACCAGTGTTTGTTGTACTTCTTCTTGAGTCAGTTCTGTTTTCAGCGTTGCGCCAAGCAGTTTAGAACCACGGCTTGGTACTACGATTGGCACTGACTGAAGTTCTCTGTCGTTCAATAACGCTTCTTTCGCGTCACGACATGCGTGTGTCATTGCCTGAACTTGCCATGGCTGTAGCTCTTTGCCTTCTTGCGCTAGCTTCATTTTCAAGCGGTACGCAAGTGCAAGATCCATGTTGTCACCGCCAAGTAGGATGTGTTCACCTACCGCGATGCGGTTCAGAGTTAGGTTGCCGTCGTCTTCAGTTACTTCAACCAAAGAAAGGTCGGTTGTACCACCACCGATATCGACCACAAGCACGATGTCGCCAACTTCAACTTCGTCGCGCCATTTGTCGTTGCTGTTATCGATCCAGTTGTAAAGCGCAGCTTGTGGCTCTTCTAGAAGCGTTAGGTGCACAAAGCCAACGTTACGTGCTGCTTCTGCAGTTAGATCGCGAGCAGCAGGATCAAAAGAAGCAGGAACCGTAATAGTCACGTCTTGATCGGCAAGGTTGTGATTTGGGTTCGCGTGATTCCAAGCGTCTTTTAGATGCTCTAGGTAAAGCTCTGTCGCACGAAGAGGGGAGACTTTTTCCACTTCTTCTGGGCTACCTGCTGGCAGGAAAGCATCACGACGGTTTACACCAGCGTGGCAAAGCCAAGATTTCGCACTTGCAACAAGACGAATTGGCGTTTTCGAACCTAGGTTACGTGCAATCGCACCAACCAGAGCTTTTGGCTCGCTCGACCACGGAAGAACGCGTGATTGCGGGTTCATTTCGTGTTCGTGTGGTTGGTATAGGAAAGAGCCTAATTGGCTACGAGTCTCTACCGTACCCGGCGCAGTCAACTGCGGGATTGGCATCACTTCAACGCGAGCGTCTTCGTTGTGTGTATCAACAAAAGACATAACACAGTGTGTTGTACCTAAGTCGATACCAACACTGAATTTAGGCGTCTGTTGAGTTTCAACAGACGCTTCTTGAGAATGGTTTTCTTGGTTCATGTGTTCCATTACAGCTCAACCTCAGCTGGAGCGATCACAGATGCATCGTAGTTCTCAGCAAGTTTAGGCAACGTCATTGATGTTGCTTTCCAACCTTTGTGAACTAGCGTGCCGTTGAATGGCGCGCTGCCTGTTACGTTGCCAGTTAGGCGGATTTCTTGTGGGTTGAAGCCTTCTTCAACCGTAATGCGAGTTTCTTCGTCTTCGTTACGAACGTGCGCTAGCGTCACGTAGTCGTTCAGTACTTTCTGACCGCCAGTGTGGATTACGCGAGCAGCTGCGCCTACTTCTTCATCAGAGAATGACGTTAGGTCTTCTTTTAGGAAGTCAATCAGGCGAGCTTCTTGTTGCATGATAGAAAGCAGCTGCATTGCAGAGTCCGTTGACGCGGTTGCAAGTTTTGATTCAACTTCCACCACTTTTTCAACGACTTTCTCTACTTCCACTACTTTTTCTACTTCAACGATCTTCTCAACTGGTTTCTCAACCTCGACGATTTTCTCGACTGGTTTTTCTACCACTTTCTCGACCACTTTTGATTTGCGCGACACTGCAACTAGAAGAAGCAAAACGCTCGATGCGGTTAGGCCAGCGTGAAGCATATCGAACGTTTGAGGAATTAGGTTCAAATCAATGTTCATGACGTTTTTTCTCTTTCTATTGATTTATTGGTGCTCAGTATTGGCTCATATTTGTTCACTAAAACGATCGTCTTTGCGATCTTGCACCAAGTTTAGACATTAAAATGATGACGGATGGTAGCATATTCAAGGCTTAAGGCTGTAATAATTCGTGACTATACCGTACGAACAGCGTGAAAAATCGACGATCAGACTCCCCAATATAGGTTGTTGCTTGATGTTTGTGCATTGCTAACGCAGTATTTCAATAGATCCCGAAGTTTAACTTACGGAAGTATCAAAAATTACGATATGACACAAAGCACCGCTCATAAGAGCTTTATAAAACGACATTCAGACTCTATTTTAGCTTTTTTGGCGACTTTATGTGTCACTGCTGGTGTAGTTGGTGCTGCTTATACAATGCAGCAACGGTATACACAGACTACGTTTGATACTTTAGCCGACCGACAAGCAGAATCACTTAAAGCAAACGTCGAGAATGATCTAAAGTTCATTGGTGCGGGCGCAAACTTTTTCCATTCGATTGAGCGAAGCTATTGGCCATCGTTTCCCATGTATGCGGAACAAGTGATTAATAGCTCACGAAGTCTTATTGGACTTCAATGGATGCAAAAGGTCGAATTCGAAGATCTTGATGAACATATTTTAAAGACCCGTCAAAAATTTCCAAACTTCCAACCGTTTACCGTTCCTAAAGATGGTCCCAAAACCTACGGGTACATTTTTGAACACAATGAGCCAATTTTCATCGCGTCGGATATCTACCCAAGAACACCGGAAAACCTTTCTCTATTGGGTTTCTATTTTTCGCGCAAACGCTTCGATTTAATCTTGGATGATATTTCCGAAAATGGGCGAGCGAATGTCTCGGATAAAGTTCGCTTGCTGCAAGATGGTTATGACAAGTCCATACCTAAGACTGGGTTGCTGGTGTTCCATCCAGTGTTCGACTTCGAGAACAAATATTTATTAGGAGTAGTGACCGGTGTTATCCGAAGTACGGTTTACTTTGAGGATTTGATTACGAAAACCGCGACGGAGCTCGATATGTCGGTGCGCGTAGAAGATTTGGGATTCGACGCAGCAGATGACCCTGTTCTCTTTCAAAGTGCGAGCTGGGACAACATTCGAGGAACGGTTATAAGCCGGACCATTCAACTGCCTAACCGTGAATGGCGTATTGACTTTAAGCTTTCTGACGCAGTCTCAGCTTGGGAACGTTCTATTTTAGCGGGCACGACACTAGCCGGATTGGTAATCGCCTTTTTGATCAGTTGGATTGTGAATTTACAGTCTCGAGAAAAAGAGCGCTTAGCGGTCATGTTGGAGCTCAAAACCGTTGAATTAAAAAGAATGGCAGAGCGAGACCCTCTAACTCAACTACTGAATCGCCGAGCATTCAACGATCATTTGCTTAATCAGATAAACAAAGGTGTTAACTTCGCCTTGGTTGGTTTTGATATCGACCACTTCAAAGTGATTAATGACAAACACGGCCATTTAGGTGGAGATGAAGCGTTACAACATGTCACTAAGCTGGTAAGTGCTAATTTAAAACCGGGAGATAAGTTTTACCGAGCTGGTGGTGACGAGTTTTGTATTATTTCTAAAGTCATTGATAGAGCAGTGCTAGAAGCTTACCTAGAAAAATTACGGAGTGTTGTGGCAAGTACGGCTTTTGATTATGGTGATGCGTCAATCATCTGTACGTTGAGTATCGGTGCGGTTATCCATAAAGAAGAAGATCCTGAGAGCTTGTATCACAAAATGGATAGTCAACTCTATTTGAGTAAAAAAAACGGCCGTAATAATGTGTCGATCGGCGATTAAATGGGCGCACAAATTCGAGTTTTACGCCGTGTTACGATAGAATCGCACGCTTTAAATTTTTATGTTAGGAACCAAGGCAAACTATGAACCATAACCGTATTGTATGCTTCGATTTAGAAATGTGTTGCTGGAACGAAAATGGCGTCGGCAGCACGGGTGAAATTATCGAAGTGGGGTTAGCTGAAATAGATTTGTCTAAAGGTGAGATAGTCAAGCGTGCTCAATACTACGTGAAACCAGAACACGATGAAGTCTCTCTATTTTGCGCTGAGTTAACGGGCATCACACCACGTAAGATTGAAAAACAAGGACGCCCACTAGAAGAAGTGCTTAAATCCATGGTTAAGAATTTCGGTGGTCGCAACAAAATCTTTGCATCTTGGGGGCGAGATGACCTCATTCTTCTAGAAGAGTGTAAGCAAAAAGGTATTGAAGCACCGTTCACAGAGTTCATCAACTTAGCGACACTCTACCGTATTCAAAATCGTCTTAAAGATAAACGTATAGGCCATCGAGCCGCTCAAGAAGCAAAAGGAATAGACTGGGAAGGGCGTCAACACTCTGGCTATGTAGATGCATATAACTTAGCTAAGCTTGCTTTGACCATGTTTTAGTTATTCGAACCTAGCTAGCTTGTAATTAAATAATCATCCAACCATTGTTGTTTTGTCATGCAGTCTGTTTAGTGTGGAAAGAGCTAAACACATACCTTGACCAGTATTTTAATAACAATGTCGTTGGCTTATTGAAAAACGCGCAGAGTGCGCGTTTTTTTATGGCTACAGAAGCGATATCTGTTGTCATTCTAGGGGTAGCTTAGAGTTAGCCAGCGACTTATATACTCATCTCGTCACTTTACTGAGACTGTAACTTCGCTCGAATGAACTCGCTGTGATCAACATAGAGTAGCTCTGCTGTTTTACGGATCACCGCGTCTTCTAGCGGGTCAATTTCGCCGTCTGCGTAAGCGACTTCCCACATGCTTTTGATTAAGTTGTAACGAGTTTCTTGAGTCAGTTCTCTTAGTTGAGAGGTAAAGTCGTACAGCGAAGCGGAATCTTTTATTTTCTGTTGCGCTTGCTCTAACAAAGTATTTGATTCCTCTTCATTTAACGAAAGCAGTTTCATCAATAAAGAGCGCTTTGTTTCTTGTTCTCTATCATCGACACTATGGTCTGCGCCAGAAACTTCACAAAGCAAACACGCGATAGCCATGTTAGGGGAAAGTGTGTTGGTTTGGCTTAAATCAGAGCCATCAATGAGTTGTTTAAATAATGATGTGAGAGAATTAAACATAATGAACACCGAGCTATTGTTTATTTGGTTAACATGGTAATAAATACGGAAGATCTCAAGGTGCGATACCAAATTTAGCACGCCGTTGACATTTAAGAACGGCCACTTTCTCCCCAAAAAAACCTAAACTCCTGAGTTAGTTCAAGGTGACTTGCCTCTTACAAAGGGCAAGTCATTTTGGGATTGATACTCAGCTTTCAGCACGTGTCGGTGGAAAATGAACTTCGTCACCATCACTCGTCAGAATACTAATTTGACTTGGTTTGCCTTCATCATCAAGGCGTAGCTCACCAATGGCACTATGGTTAACCAAGCGATAAAAGTTGTGCGTACTTGGTGCGCGTTTGTAAATCTTGAGTCGTTTACGTTTTGTGAACCAGTTTAAAGGTGAGCGAGGGCTGTATAGCAGTCTATCTAGGCCATCACACATATTGAGCAGTTGTGTAGGGAACTGATTTTTAATTCCACTACAGGTGATTTGATAGATATTCGGACTGTTTTTTCGATAGCGGAGCTTAATATCGTATGCAAAAGAGTAGTGCACGTCGCCAGAGAGAATAACAAAGTTAGTTGGTGTCTTTGTGTGTGTGAAAATACTAATAAGAGTATTCGCACTTCCGGGGTGAGCCATCCAGTTTTCAGCATCAACCATCAATGGTTTACCAAGCATGGTCACCACACGTTGTAGTGCTTCGATAAATTTCACACCAAACATTGGCGCGGCAGAAACAATAACAACCTTGTCTTGATGCACGAGCTCCTGATGGAACTCAATCATCGCCTCCCAGTCCATTAAGCCAGAAGGTTTGTTCATTTTAGACTCAGAACGCCAGCGTCTGGTTCGTGTATCTAGCACGACAACTTTTGGTGTCGTAGGAATAGTGTAGTGCCAATTCTCAAAGCGATACAAATATTGAATAAATGCATCTTGGGTTTGCGAGGTTCGCTCATCGATAAAGCGTTGAGCGAGGCTCATAAATTCATCATTGAATTTTTCTGGCGCATTTCCCCAACCTTGGCAAAGCCAGTAAGCAATCAAGCTATTACCGATAATGCGTTTTGCAAACGTGTTGCTGTATGCGGCTTGTTCCCAGCCTATGGTGAGATTCCAATCGTCGGTGACATCGTGATCATCAAAAATCATATAGGTTGGAATGTGAGCGAGTAAGCGTTGAACCTTGTCCAGACCTACGACGAATTTATCAATTTGTTTTTTTTCTTCGCGCCATTGCTGCTGCCATTTGGGTTCAAGAACTTCTCCGCCGACAGTAAATTCGTTTTCTAATAAACGATCCGTTCGAACAAGCTTCCACAAGGTCGGAGACCAAACCAATAAGTACATTGCAAAGCACTCAGCAAAGCTTATTAGGTGATTCTCACACTCTTTGGCGCTGAATATTGGTGTCCCTCGGTGTGGAAAAAACTTACTTAGTAAACTGTCATCACTCACATAATGGGGCAACAATTTATCTCGACCATAATAGCAAGCAGGGTGTTGGTAGAGGTCATTGGTATTTTTTATCGGAGCTTGATCGAATTCTTCGCCTGGCAAACCCAATAAAGCTATGACTTGCTCAATGGCATCGAGAGTGGGGCCTGCAACATGGTCTGCATAGATTTGATCACCACTCATGATGAGCATATCTGGTCTCTCTTCAATGGATTGAGACGCGATTTTATGATCCGCAGCGACCAATGTATCATCACTGAAGTGATGGGGATTACGGCAAGAGCCATGTAAGAGATAATCCGCTTTTTCACTAACGAGGAACTCAATACCCAAGTTTGGCGTATTATCTCGCTCATAAGTCAGGTGAGGGAGCAGTTCCGTCACTAAGCCATATTGCGTTTTTATTTGATAGCGTAACGCTTGATGGGTTGGAAACTCGCCTTCTAATTTAAGTAAGCAACACCACGCATTGAGGCCGATTTGAAGCTGTTCTTTTTGTTCACTTAAAGGGGCTTGATAAAGGATGGAGGCATTTTCATCCGTAATTTGCACCATACCCTCCAAGCGTTGGGTGGTGACTAGCCAAATATTGATTTCAGTTGCGGTCACTTTACGTAGGATCGGACCTGCAACGACAAGAGGAAGTGAAGAAATTTCAGTCGTGTTCATCAATGCTGGCAAAACGGCTCCTTATGTGTCAGCTTCTTCTTCTAATATTTCGATAACTTGCGAGCTACTAAGTTCATGTCCCATAAGGAACAAACCAAGCATCGCATCGGCTTTTGACGCGTTATCACTGTCTTCATCCAAAATTTGCTGAAGCCGAGTTCTAATTAGGTCGATTTCGTGTTCGACGAAGCCACGCCCTTCTTCGTCACCTTGACCATCTTCTGGTGCATTATCAAAGTGCAAAAACAACATGTCACCATCGAGTTGAGTCCCTATCAACCTCTCTGGCAGCCATGCTTCTCCCATCACAATGTCTGTGTCTGCGGGTAAATGATTCAAGGTAGAGATGAGTTCTGATGCTTTCACTTTTTACTTCATTATGTTTGATTTAGAACTAAGCTAGAGTTTAAGCGCTTGTTGTAATGGTAAAATATTCGCAAACAAGCTCACCTAGTCGTGCAATATTAATATGATCTTGGGACTCAAACTGTCACGAGGATGACAACATTTGCCATTGTAACGGCTATCATCAGCAGAACATAAGCTTTTAATGGCAAATCATTGATGTTTGCCTGCTTCTCAACCAACATTTTTCGAACTCATGAAGAGATTAATTCTAACAACACTCGCTTTACCTTTAGCTGCGGCAGTTTCTTCTGCGCATGGTGCAGACGAACAAACGTGGGGGATTGCTGCGATGTATCGCACAGCATCGATTCCGTTTTATACCGCCGATAATGACTCTACGGTGAGTACATTTGTACCAATGATGTTCTTTGAAAACGAACATGTGTATATCAATGGCATTGAAGGTGGCGCTTTTTTGTATAACGAGAGTGATTCCGACTGGTGCGCGAGCGCACTCATGCGATTGAGATTTGTCGATATTCCCATGTCGCTACAAAATGCTAATGAAGGAGACAGAGTCGATTTCGGTGGGCAAGTGCGTTATAGCATTAACGACAATTGGCGCGCAGAAGTAGAGTTGATGACGGACGACGAACTCCAGTTTCACTCTAATTACCGCCTTGCTGCCAATTATGTATTTGGTGATTGGGAATTAGAGCCATCGATTACGATTCGATACAAAGACGCTGATTTCAATAGTGAATATTATTCCTTTAAGGATATTACTGGCGAGAGAATTGGAGCTGGACTTGACACCAATCTTGGTATTAAAGCGCGTTACCATGTAACTTCAAATTTGTATTTATTGGGTGAGACGAGTGTTACTCGCTTAGATGATAACGCCTACAACAGTCAGCTTGTAGAAGATCGGTATCAGGGAGAAGTGTTTGTCGGTTTTGGCTTTTTCAACGATAAAAGCAAAGCTCCGAAACCAACACTGAGCAATAAAGCATACCTACGTATTGCGCATGGTTGGGCGACGCCTTCGAACATCGGTGAAATATTTAGCTTTGAGAGAGAAAAAGACCCATACGACAATCAACTTACTTCATTGTTTTATGGGCATCCATTAACGGATGAGCTGTTTGGTTTTCCTCTTGATATTTATTTAACTCCAGGGTTGGTTCATCACTGGTCGTCCAGTGTTCAGTCTGCGAGCACAGAATACGTCATGGCGATTAAGGCTTATTATACGGTTAATTGGCCTACGACTTGGCGATTTGGTGTAGCGGAAGGTGTGTCATACATTGATAGCATTACCTATATTGAAGGCACAGAAATGGAAGACAAGGGTTATACACCAAGCAAGTTGCTCAACTACCTAGATTTCTCGTTTGATGTCAATGTAGGCGATCTCTTCAACCAAAAGAGCTGGAACAATATGTGGGTGGGCTATTCATTGCATCACCGCTCGGCGATTTTTGAAAGCGCTTCCCAGTTTGGGCGAATTAAAGGTGGGAGCAACTACAATACTATTTATTTCCAGTTCGAGTTTTAGTGCATCGCGAGATGCATATAGGTCGGATTTGCAACTGACTTATTTATCGCCCATTATGAGTAAAGATGAATAATACTATGCTGCTTTCAACGAGAAATTTCGTATATCGTGCCAGAGTTAAGGCTGTTTGTGATGCATCTGATGAATCGGATGGCATGAGCACCATGAGTATCGACTCCTCATTCAATATTCAAATTGAAGCGATAAATTGTACTAACTATGAATTTGCTAAACGCTTTTTTGCCATTCACGGAGAAGGGCATTTGGAGGGAGATGAATGGTTGGTGTTGTACGTCAACTCTCTTGACGTTAAGGCGGGAGACAATATAGAAATCCGTAGCGATGTCGCGTTTAATGCGATGATCGAGAATATGATAAGCGAAGCTGAGCGGTCTTTAGAAAAAGTCTACCTTGATGCAATACGCAACTTGGAGAAAGTGAATCGTCTTTGACGATGTAAGAGACCCTATAAATACGTTCAAGGCATCAGGATCCAAAAAGGGATTGGCGCGAACCAATCCCTTTTGTATTCTGGTTTATTCTAACTTACGCCATTGTTGCAAGTTGGCTTTGCGCTTCTGAAATGCCTTTTGCAGCCGCATCTTCACCCATGTTTAGCGCTTCTGCGTAAACAAATTCTACATCAGTGATTCCTACAAAACCCAGTACAGTGCGTAGGTATGGCGTAACGTTGTCAGTTGGTGAATCTTTATGAATACCACCACGAGTCGTTACTACAATCGCCTTTTTACCTTCAATCAAACCTTGAACGCCGTTTTCTGTGTATTTGAATGTCACGCCTGCACGAGCAATCAAATCAATCCAGTTTTTAAGCTGAGTCGGGATGGTGAAGTTGTACATTGGAGCGGCAATAACCAAAGTGTCTGCGGCCTTTACTTCTTCAATAAGGGTGTCAGACAAGTCGACTACCGCTTGCTGTTCTTGTGAAAGATCTTCCGTAGCGCGCAGTGCAGTCGCAACGGCGAAGTCCAAAACAGGTAGCGGGTTTGCAGCCAAATCACGAACAGTAAGCTTGTCTTGGTCTACATTTTTGATGAAGTCTTCAACCAATTTGTTTGATTGAGAGTAATCGCCAAGGATGCTTGATTTTAGAGCTAGTACACGAGACATAATGGTTATTCCTTAAATAAGTGCTTTCGACTATGGGAGCCATTATAAGCGACGTAAGTGAGTTCAAAAGCCTAGCGATTCGCTAAACATGTTCGAAAAAATTGAATGAGCTTTCGGTTATCTTGTTACAGATCTTGTGTGATACAATCCGCGCAGTTTTTGTAATGAAAAGAATAGGAAACGCTTTGACTTCGTCACAGCCCCCAAAAAAGAATCTAGCTGAAGAGCAAGCGACACCGTCAAATGGTGCGCAAAAAGCGACAGCGAAACAAGCTCAAACACCTCAGGCTCAAGTGAATAGTGCTGCATCTCTGCGTAAAGCGCTGAATCAGTGCATGATGCGCGACCGTTTCCGCTTGAGTAAACGTATTTCTGGTGCAAGCAAAATTAAGAAGGACGCAGCGCGTAATGCTGTGTTCGACGAAATCGCATTAGACATCGCAAAATCCATGATGGTTGCAGAGCAGCGCAGCAACTACAAACCAACGATTGAGTACCCAGAAATCCTGCCTGTAAGCCAAAAACGTGACGATATTGCGAAAGCGATCGAAGAAAACCAAGTGGTTATCGTCGCGGGTGAAACCGGTTCTGGTAAAACCACTCAGCTACCAAAAATCTGTGCTGAGCTTGGTCGCGGTAAATTTGGTCTGATTGGTCATACTCAGCCTCGTCGTCTTGCAGCGCGTTCGGTTGCTAACCGTATTGCCGAAGAGATGGAAACCAAGCTTGGTGAGTTTGTTGGTTACAAGGTTCGATTCAACGATCAGATCTCTGAAAATACCCAAATCAAATTGATGACGGACGGTATCTTGTTGGCTGAAATTCAGCATGACCGTTTCTTGAATCAATACGACACCATCATTATCGATGAAGCGCACGAGCGCAGCCTTAACATCGATTTCATCTTGGGTTACTTGAAAGAGTTGCTACCACGTCGTCCTGATTTGAAAGTGATCATCACGTCGGCAACCATCGACCCAGAGCGTTTTTCAAAACACTTCAACAATGCACCAATTATTGAAGTGTCAGGTCGTACTTACCCAGTAGAAACGCGTTACCGCCCACTAAGTGGTGATGACGACAACGATCGTGACCAGCTTGAAGGTATTTTCGAAGCGGTAGACGAACTGTGTGATGAGGGTTTAGGTGACATCCTGATCTTCATGAACGGTGAGCGTGAAATCCGTGATACCGCTGATGCACTGTCTAAACGTAACCTGAAGAGCACGGAAATCGTGCCGCTTTACGCGCGTTTGTCAGCGGGTGAGCAGAACAAGATTTTCCAACCTCATGCTGGTCGTCGAATTGTACTGGCAACCAACGTTGCCGAAACCTCGTTAACGGTTCCGGGCATCAAGTACGTGATCGATCCGGGTACAGCGCGTATTAGCCGTTACAGTTACCGTACTAAAGTACAGCGTCTACCAATTGAGCCAATTTCTCAGGCGAGCGCGAACCAACGTAAAGGTCGTTGTGGTCGTGTGGAAGAGGGTATCTGTATCCGTCTGTACTCAGAGGAAGATTTTGAGTCACGTCCGGAGTTTACCGATCCTGAGATCCTGCGTACTAACCTAGCATCGGTTATCTTGCAGATGACGGCACTTGGCTTGGGCGACATTCAAGCGTTTCCATTTGTGGAAGCGCCGGATAAACGCAACATCCAAGACGGTGTTCGCTTGTTGGAAGAGCTTGGTGCGATTAACGCCGAAGCGAAGGACGCGAAAAAACGCTTAACCAGCATTGGTCGCCAACTGGCTCGCTTGCCTATTGACCCGCGTCTCGCGCGCATGGTTTTGGAAGCACCAAAATATGGTGCACTAAAAGAAGTGATGATCATTGCAGCGGCATTGTCGATTCAAGATCCGCGTGAGCGTCCTTCAGACAAACAACAATCGTCAGATGATAAACATCGTCGTTTCTTCCATGAAGAGTCGGATTTCCTGACATTTGTGAACTTGTGGGATTACATCCAGAAGCAGCAGAAAGCGTTGACGGGCAACCAATTCCGCAAACAATGTAAGCAAGATTACTTGAACTACTTGCGCGTACGTGAGTGGCAAGATGTGTACTTCCAGATTCACCAGTCGATGCGTGAAATGGAATTCAAACTTAACGATGAGCCTGCGTCTTACCATGGCGTACACAGTGCGATTCTGGTTGGTTTGTTGTCGCACATTGGTATGAAAGACCAAGAGAAGAATGAATACCAAGGCGCGCGTAACGCTCGTTTTCATATCTTCCCGGCATCGGGGTTGTTCAAGAAGCAACCTAAGTGGATCATGTCGGCTGAGCTGGTGGAAACCTCGAAACTTTGGGGTCGTATCATCGCCAAGATTCAACCGGAGTGGATTGAGCCATTAGCCAAGCACCTTATCAAGCGCAGTTACAGCGAACCGCATTGGTCGAAGAAACGCGCGGCGGTGATGGCGCACGAAAAAGTCATGCTTTACGGCGTGCCAATCGTACCGAAACGTTTGGTGAACTACGGCAGTATCGATCCTTCCGTTAGCCGCGAAATCTTCATTCGTAGTGCATTGGTTGAAGGTGAGTGGGAAACCAAACATGCGTTCTTCAAGCAAAACCGTAAGCTTTTGCAAGAAGTGGAAGAGCTTGAACACAAATCTCGTCGTCGTGACATCTTGGTGGATGATGATGAGTTGTTTGATTTCTATGACCAACGCGTTGGTACCGAAGTGGTGTCTGGTAAGCATTTCGATACATGGTGGAAAAAGGCATCGAAAGAAAATCCGGAACTGCTGAATTTTGAAAAAGAGATGCTATTCAAGGGCGATGCTAGTCATGTCACCGATTTGGATTACCCGAACTTCTGGCATCAGAATGGTTTGAAGCTCAAGTTGAGTTACCAGTTTGAACCGGGTGATGATAGTGACGGTGTAACCGTACACTTGCCGTTGCCGATTTTAAACCAAGTCGAACCAGCAGGTTTTGACTGGCAGATCCCGGGTTTACGCCATGAGCTCGTGGTGAGCTTGATTAAGTCTCTGCCGAAGACAATTCGTAAGAACTTTGTGCCTGCACCGAACTATGCGGATGCGTTTTTAGCACGCGTAACACCAATGGAAGCGCCGCTGCTGGACTCACTAGAAAAAGAACTGCGCCGTATGACGGGCGTAGAAGTGCTGCGTGAAGATTGGAACTTAGAACAAGTGCCTGAACACTTGAAAGTCACGTTCCGCGCGGTTGATCATCGAAATCGCAAGCTGAAGGAAAATAAAGATCTTCATGAACTGAAAGAAAGCTTGAAAGACAAAGTTCAAGAAACGCTTTCCAAAGTCGCGGATGACGATATCGAACAACAAGGCCTGCATACGTGGAGTTTTGGCGAACTGCCGAAAGTGTATCAACAAAAACGTGGCGGCTACGATGTAAAAGCGTATCCGGCGCTTGTTGATACTAAAGACAGCGTTGAAATCAAACTCTACGAAACTGAATTTGAGCAGATCACCGCAATGCGCGCAGGTCAGCGCCGCTTAATTTTGTTGAACGTACCGTCGCCAATTAAATATTTGCATGCAAACTTGCCGAACAAATCGAAGCTGGGTCTGTACTTTAACCCTTACGGCAAAGTGCTTGATCTGATTGATGACTGTATTGCCTGTGGTGTCGATAAGCTTATTGAAGAGCAGGGCGGTTTGGTTTGGGAGCCTGAGAAGTTTGAAGCGTTGAAAGAACACGTTCGCGCTGAACTGGGTGATACCGTGGTGGAAATTGCCAAACAGGTAGAAACCATTCTGACGACGGCTTTCAACATCAACAAAAAGCTGAAAGGCAAGATTGATTTCACCATGGCGTTTGCTCTGTCCGATATCAAAGCACAAATTGAAGGCTTGATCTTCAAAGGCTTTGCAACGGAATGTGGCTGGAAACGCTTGCCGGATATTCTTCGCTACATGCGTGCGATAGAGCGCCGTATGGAGAAGTTGCCTATCGATCCAAACAAAGATCGTTTACATATGCTGAAGATTGAATCTGTGACTCAAGACTATAAAGAGTTGCTGAACAAGATCCCGAAAGGTGTGGCCATTCCTGAAAATGTAAAAGAAGTGCGTTGGATGATTGAAGAACTTCGCGTGAGTTACTTTGCTCAACAATTAGGCACTCCTTATCCTGTTTCTGATAAACGAGTCAAAAACGCGATTGATGCTTGCTAATCAACCAGTAAAATAGTGTCAGATTTGTAATTATCGCTTAAGAAGTTGCTGGTACACTAATTGCTAGTAACTCAATAAGCATTATTTTTTAGTTCTGGGAGGCAATGGTTCGCCTCCCTTGTATTTGCAGTACCAACGTCTGATTTGCAAGACGTGGGGAATAATAAAGAGTAAAGGTAGATGATGAAAAAAACTCTATTAGCAGTGGCGCTACTTGGCGCATCTTCTGCGGCAATGGCAGATTCTTGGATTTACGGCGGTGCAACTGTTGGTCAATCTGACTACAAAGGCGAGACAGATACGTCTTACTCTGTGCACGTAGGTACAGGTATTCTACCTATCATCGGTATTGAAGCGGGTGTAACTCAACACGGTGAGTTCAACGTAAACGGCCAAGATACTAAGCTGACTTCTTACTACGCTGCACTTAAGCCAAGCATCGATTTTGGCCCACTGCACGTTTACGCGAAAGGTGGTATCCACCAGTGGGATAAGAAAGTAAAAGGCGGCAAAGACGATGATGATTTCGATCTAATGTACGGTGTAGGCGCTGAGTACTTCATTTTTGGTCCAATGTCTGTTGGTGCTAGCTACATGAACTACACTGCTGGTAAAGACGATATCAGCACGTTCTCTGTTAACGCAACACTACATTTCCTATAAGCGTCAAGCTTTCTAACACCATATGAAACACACCGGCTTTATGTCGGTGTTTTTTTGTCTGGAAGTCACAAAACAAAAGTTGAACATAAATTATTCACTTTTAGAGTCTTAAAATGCCTATGCTTTCCAATATATAGTGGCGATTAAATGCGCATATTTGCGTAATGTTTCGCTTAGGAATCGATCAGGAAGGGATAGTATGAAAAAAACACTCTCGTTATTCGCTCTAACGTTGTGCTCAACGTCAGCAATGGCTGACTCTTGGATTTACGCTGGTGGTCAAATTGGTCAGTCCGATATCGACAGCGAAAATGATACAACTTATGGTATTCATGTCGGTACTGGTATTTTGCCATTCATTGGCATTGAAGCAGGCTACTTTAACCACGGCAAAGTGGATTTATCTTTGAGTGGCAGCAGGGGTAGTGCTGATTTTGATTCATTCTATTTAGCGGCGAAACCTAGTATCGACTTCGGCCCGTTACACGTTTACGCAAAAGGCGGCATCAATGCATTCAACGTTGATTATGACGGCGGACTGAGAAACTTAGACAAAGATGATGGCGTCTCTTATATGTATGGTGTTGGTGCCGAATACTTCTTGCTTGACAATGTGTCTGTGGGCGCGAGTTATCAAGCGTTTGGCGTGGATATTGAAGGCGATAGCGATACCGTTAGCAGCGTAACAGGGAACATCACCTTCCATTTCTTATAACGCTCGCTGGATGAAAGGTTTGCTGATTTGGTTTCGTCGTTAATTGTGAAACCAAATCAGCGCAGGTCTTCTCTATTTGCGCAGTGACTGGCTATGAACTTAAGTATTTCTTGTGTCTTTTCTAGTCTACAACCTACGACAAAATCAATCGTTAGACCTCATAATTTTTGTGTTGATATTATTTCCCCTTCATCTGTCTTGAATTGAGCTTAAAATGCAATAAATCACGACTTTTTGCAAAAATATGTGATTGCTGCTAAAATTCGTCCCGCTTTAAAACTTTAGAGTTCAAATTAATGGAGGGCGGTATTGGAGTTCTTCTCACCTGAGGGGCGTTTCAAATTCACGTTAAATTTGTATTTATGGATAATGCATTTAAAAAATATAGTATTGATACAACCGATTATCAGGTTGGACAGGATAACGTTCAAAAGTGGGGATTCGATATACATAACCCGGTTTTTGGCATTAGTGCGGGGCTCGTTGTTTTCTGTCTGATTTCACTTCTTCTTGTTGAGCCAACCACTGCTCGTGACGTATTAAACGGTCTAAAAAACGGAATTATCGAACAGTTTGATGCGTTCTTTATGTGGTCGACAAACTTCTTCTTATTGTTCGCCGTTGCTCTTCTTTTTTCTCCGCTAGGTAAAATCCGCTTAGGAGGCAAAGAAGCAACGCCGGATCACTCAACCGTTTCTTGGTTGTCGATGCTTTTCGCCGCGGGTATGGGTATTGGTCTTCTGTTCTGGAGTGTGGCTGAGCCGACCGCGTATTTCACTGATTGGTGGGGAATGCCACTTAACGCAGTACCATACACCGAAGAAGCAAAATCCCTCGCGATGGGTGCCACTATGTTCCACTGGGGTGTACATGGTTGGAGTATTTACGCACTCGTTGCACTAGCATTAGCGTTTTTTGCCTTTAACAAAGGTTTACCACTTTCATTGCGCGCGGCGTTCTATCCAATTTTTGGTGACCGTGCATGGGGCTGGTTAGGTCACGTTATTGATATCCTTGCCGTTTTGTCGACGCTATTTGGTCTTGCAACGTCGCTAGGTCTGGGTGCTCAGCAGGCGACCAGTGGTATTAATCATGTCTTTGGTCTAGAAGGCGGCATTGGTACACAAATGATTGTGATCACCTTCGTTACCTTTATCGCGGTGCTATCAGTGATTCGTGGTATTGATGGTGGTGTTAAGCTACTGAGTAACGTCAATATGGTGGTTGCGTTTGCGCTGCTTATTTTCATTACCTTCATCACGTTTGATACGGCGTGGAGCTCGCTACGCGACACAACAATGGCTTACATTGAAAATATTATTCCATTGAGTAACCCTCACGGTCGTGAAGATGAAACTTGGATGCACGGCTGGACGGTATTCTACTGGGCTTGGTGGGTATCTTGGTCACCGTTTGTTGGTATGTTTATCGCGCGTGTGTCTAAAGGTCGTACGGTTCGAGAATTCTTATTCGCAGTCATCGTTATTCCTACAGTTGTTACTTTGATTTGGATGTCTGTGTTTGGTGGTATCGCGCTTGACCAAGTGGTGAATAAAGTTGGTGAGCTAGGTGCAAATGGCCTAACTGATATTTCATTGACTCTGTTCCATGTTTACGATGCGCTTCCGTATAGCTCAGTGATTTCAATGCTTTCTATCGTGCTGATTCTGGTATTCTTTATTACATCGTCAGACTCTGGCTCGCTGGTTATCGATAGTATTACCGCCGGTGGTAAGATTGATGCACCAGTACCGCAACGCATTTTCTGGGCGTGTATTGAAGGCGCAATTGCAGCCGTAATGCTTTGGGTTGGTGGTAAAGAAGCCTTGCAAGCATTGCAATCAGGCGTTGTTGCAACAGGGTTACCGTTTACTTTTGTTCTGCTGTTGATGTGCGTAAGTTTGGTGAAAGGGTTAAGAACAGAACTGCCAGCTTACAAATAAATACAACACGATCCATGATTGAGTTTAAATGCCGAGCCTAATGTGCTCGGCATTTTTTATTTCTACTTTTCTTTTCCAATAATTTCGTTACAGTTTAGGCTTATTCCCACCTCATTAAACTGCATTATGTCACTGGCTAAACTCATTCTTATTCGTGGACTTCCGGGTTCAGGTAAAACAACCTTAGCAAAACAATTGGCAATAGATCTTGGTGCTAAGCATTTTGAAGCTGACATGTATTTTGAAAATGATGAAGGTGATTATCACTTTGAACCAGTTCAATTACCTCAAGCGCATGAGTGGTGTTTTCAGCAAACTAGAAAGTGGTTGAACAAAGGGAGAGTCGTGATTGTGAGCAATACGTTTGTTCGACATTGGGAGATGAAGCGTTACATGGACTACTGCATGAAGAAGCGCATCGAGGTGGAAATTAAAGTGTGTCACGGAGCGTATCAAAGCATTCATGACGTGCCACCAGCGACGATAGAAAAGATGCGCCGCCAGTGGCAAGAGTGACCGTTACCAGAACCGGAAGTTATTGACCTCGTCCGTCAATCATCACAACGAATGTTTTGCTCATGATTGAAAGGTCCATTGAAATCCAAGAGTAAAACGAACCTAAGCTTAGTGCGTAACTGTGGTCAAACCCAACTTTGCGTCTTACATCTTCAATGCATGCATCATAGCCTTGGTTAACCTGAGCTAAGCCTGTGATACCCGGTAACACGCCATATGTGCGCTCTACAAAATAGGGGATTTCATCTTCTAATTTCTGGTAGAAAGCTGGGCGTTCTGGGCGCGGCCCAATCATCGACATTTCACCTCTCAACACATTAAACAGTTGAGGTAGTTCATCTAAACGCGTTTTGCGTAAAAAGCGTCCTACTGGCGTGATGCGGGGATCATTTTCAGTTGCCCATACTGCGCCAGAGCGTTGCTCTGCATCAATATACATGGTGCGAAACTTCATGATTTGAAAAAGATCCATTTTTTCTGGTGTGCAGCGTCCTACTCGCAATTGGCGATAAATCACAGGGCCTTTCGATGTGGTTTTGATCGCTAGCGCGATAAATGGGAATAGTGGTGCAGTGACGACCAAAATAAGCATTGCAACCAGTACATCAAACGTTCTTTTCGCGTGGCATACATTTGAATCGTAGCGTGAGTTTTTCATGATGCTTTCCTTATTGGTTGACGCGTTTCCAACGTCCATTTTCCATTCCGAGTAAATACTTCATACCGCCGATAAAGTTGGCGAGATGACCAATGACGATGTAGCTAATCAGCTTAAAAGGTTTAATTGTGTTAAGTGCTGGCATCAAGTAAGTGATAAGCGCGATGCTATAAATACCAACTTGTGCGGACAGCATTACTTGAAACAGCGGATTGTGTGCCAGTAGTAGTGAGCAAATAAAGCAAACAATCATCAAATAGGGTGTTGCTAAGCGCAGAACCTTTCCCGATAGAAATGCAAAGGCAGTGCCACGATAACGAGGTAGCAGTAATTTCTTTAATTGCATGAGCTGCTGCATGTTACCCGCTGAAATTCTTAGGCGCCGCTTGAAATCTGCGTTGTCTGAGCTCTGTTCTAGTTCAAGAGCCAGCATGTTTGGCTCGTAAATAGCGCTATAGCCTCGCAAAACGATTCTCATAGGGAGAATAAAGTCGTCATTAATGGTGCTAACTTCCAGTGGTTCAAATAAGTGAGTTCTGAAAGTGTAAAACGCACCGTGGGAACCAATCGTTGAACCTAACAAAGATTCTTGGTGCTTTACTCGAGACTGGTATTGCCAATACGCCGCTTCACCTTGGTTATCAGTGCTCATTATTTGATATGTTGCGTTAACCACTCCAACGTTCTCATTTTGATAATGCTGACTAGCTAGCAATAGAGAATCGCAAGAAATCAATGCCGACGTGTCACTCAGTGCGGTAATGTCCGAGCTAACATGACGCATTTCTTCGTTGAGTAGGGCAACTTTACCGCGATTGACTTGGTGATCATTAATAATGAACAGAGTATCAGAGCAGATTGCTTCTTGAATTGTCGCTTGAGCAATCTCGGCTGTGTTATCTGTGCAGCCATCACATGCGATCACTACTCTTAATTTATCCCTCGGGTAGTCTAGGCTCGCAAGGTTACGGATCTTCTCTGCTATCCATTGTTCTTCATTGTAGGCGGGCACGATGACAGTAATAGAGGGTAGCTGGCTGTCTGTTTTGGAGGCTTTGTAAGCTCGCTCTACAAATGGTGCTTTGGTTTCGTCTTGCTGTTTTAAAGGAAGCCACTTAAGGAGCAGTGGGTACCCAACGTGATGATAGACAATCAAAAACGCGGATAAACCAAACCCTATAATCCAAAGTAAATCATTCATAGCTAGCCTCCTTGGCCAAACGTGAGTAGCGACTCACCATGTCTCTGATATCAAAGTGTTTGAGAATAAAAGTTCGAGGAGAATGGTGTGATGATTCCAGTTGCTGTGATAACGCTTCGGCCAACGAAAACACGCGATTTGCTTCAACCAGTGTGCTGTTGTTCGGACAGAGCGTCTCTTTCACGCCGCCAACATCCGTCGCGACGCAAGGAATGTCACATGCTTGAGCCTCGAGGGTTGAGAGAGGAAATCCCTCTTGAAGTGATGGTAAGCAAAACAAGTCTAGGCTTTGGTAAAAGCTGGGCATATCGTCGACCAAGCCTAAAAAGGTTACTCGATCTTCAAGTTTTAACGTTCTAACTTGTGCTTCCAATTGAGCTCGCTGAGAACCATCTCCAGCAATGGCTAGGTGTGTGTTTGGCGTAAGATGAGAGAATGCTTCGATAAGCACTTTATGGCCTTTAACTGCTTCTAGACGCCCGGCAACGCCAATCACGATTTTGTCGGTTGGAAGTTCAAACAAGTGTCTTGTTGCCGTTTGGTCACCGCTTTTAAACTTCTGACAGTCAATCCCGTTATGGATAGTACAAATTTTGCGATACTTTAACTTAGTCTGTATTTGATGGGCGACAAAGTTAGCATCGGCAACTACTTGCGGGCGAATCATCGTTAGCAAAAGGGACTGTAGTCGAGCTGATTTTTTGTTATTAAGGTGCCATGCGTCGTGCTCGGTATGAATCACTACAGGTACGTGCGCTAAACGTGCAGCAATACCACCATACAGAAGTGGGCCGATATGATGGGTGTGGACCACGTCAGGCTTAAGTCCTTTGAGCATGGAAGTCAGCGTACTGATGGTTTTTCCGCTGAATCCAGGTTTCTTATTAAGAAAGTGCAGTTGGCCTTGGTAGGGCAATAGTTTTTGCCAGCCTTGTAGTGCATGTTCTTTGCTTCCTTCTAAGCTCACGACAAAAACGGAATGGTTTGGCTGCGCAAAACGAAGCATTTCTAGTACGAGCGTTTCTAAACCACCAGGAGCTAAGTGTTGCACGACGTGTAATATCACTTTTTTGCTGTGCTTAGTGTTATTGTGTTTTTGTCTGAATTCCATTTTCAAACCCTCGTTGAGTTCTTTGTTTATTTAGGAGTTGCAGACTGCGTGCCAAAAAATTAATCATTTAAAAACAATAGGTTAATATTGATATTTGTGAGACTTTATGTTTATTCTCAATTTGAGATTCATATTAGTGGACATGCTATGAGGCTGTATAAGGCAGTAGTAAAAGAAAAGCACTCGCCGACCGAGTGCTTGTAAATGAGTTCTTATGGCGGTTAGTTTCCGTACACTACGTTAGGTAAAGTGGTGATGACAGGAACACCAAGGTGTTTTTCTAATGCTCTTTTAGAGCGGATAGAGTTATCGGCTAACTCTAGTATCGTCGCTAATCCAATGCCTAAACCAGCGCCACCAATAAATCCTAAAATGACAAATACAAAACTAGGTAAGTTAGTTGGAATCGTTGGCGTGAACGGTTCATCAATGATTTTTACGCGCTTATTCTCTTCAAACTCTCCCAAAGAACCCGTTAGTTGGGCCATCTCATAGCGTTCGACGAGTTCATCATACATTTCTCTCTTCACTGCGACGTCACGAGCTAAGCGGTTGATTTCTGTTGCTGTGCTCCCAAATTGGTGCGCATTTCGCTCTAATTCTTGGATCATGTCTCGCAAGCTGTTGGTTTCTTCCGTAAGTGCTTCAAAACGTCCGCGCATCATTTGTAATTGATGTAGTTGGGAGACAAGTAGAGGCTGTGCTTCGCCAAGACTGTTTACTGTGGTATTGCTCGCGATATCCCATAGTTGAGCACTGTTTAGTTCTGGTTGTTTAGAGTTCAAGAGTACCGAGCGTTCCTGCTCCAACCGGTTTAATTCTCGCAACTTACCTTGCACCAAACTATGCGCCTCTGTGTATTTAGCGCGAAGCAGGGTAAGTTCACTACGAATGTCGATGATTTGCTCTTCCAGTTTACCGATAACCGGGTTCGTTTTGGATAGTTGTTGATCCAAACTGCCCAGACTTCGTGAAACACCAGCAAGCTCCGCCTCCTTTTCGGCTAGCGTTTGTTTGAGGCTAGCAAGGCGAGTAAGGCTTTGAGCTTGCATTTCGGGTGTCGCGTCTGAGTAAGTATTTTTATACTCTGCAAAGGCTTGCTCTGCCTTGTCTAGTTCTTCCCTGCGTTTGTTGATATGGATAGTCAAAAAATGACTCGAATCTTTAATCGAAGAACGCTCAGGAGCCAAAAGCTGTTCGACAAAATGCTCTCTGACAGAGAGCAGCATCGACTCCATTCCTTCTGATTTACCACTTTGCAATTGAATTTGAATGAAGTCTTTACCGAGTGGCTGAACAGACAGGCGCGACGCAAGATCTTTTATGATGAACTCTTGCTCTTTTGCACTCATCTCGTCATTGATCAGCGATTGTTCTTTTGCGACAGAATACAAAACGTGTCGGCTTTTTAGCAGAGTACTGAGTGCGCTCAATCGGTCTTTCAGCATTGTTGAGACGGCAAGGTCTTGAAGGAACGGGTTCATTTTCGCTGTCTCTTGAATAAGCATGCTGGTATGAGCAACATAAGTCGTCGGAACCAGCTTACTTATGATGAAACCCAGCACCGGTAAGACAAGCATTGGTATAACGATCATGTAACGACGTCGCCAAGCGCCATGTAGTAATACACTAAGGTTCTCTCTCAAATCGTTCATAGCGTCCTCACTAATTTCTCAACTTGGTTGGCTCTTGCTTCCCAGCTTTGCTGTTGAACAAATGACTTTGAATCTGTCGGTGGAGGTAAGAGGTGATCGAGACTGGCACGCACGTCTTCGACATCTTGAACCACATGAAGCATATGTTTGTACGGCATTAATGCAGGAAACGGTGTGCTGATAACAGGGGTTCCTGTTGCCAAGTACTCAAGAAGTTTAAGCGGATTACATGCCTTGATTTGAGCGTTATCAACAAAGGGCAACCAACTGGCATCCCAGTGTTGGGAGTAACGTGGCAGAGTGTGATGCGCTCTCGGGCCCAGGTAGTATACGTTGCATCTTTGTGGAAGTGGATTATCACTGAACTCGTTAGGGCCGATGAACACGAGATCCCAGTCAGGCGCTTGGTCTGCGACTTGGGCAATTAAGTCGTAGTCTAACCATTCAGACAAACTGCCATAAAAGCCCAGCACTTTGCGACCATTATTAGGAAAATCTTCAGCCTTAGGTGCTGGCTCAGAAAACAGACTAAAGTCGACACCGTGAGGCAAAGTGACGGTTTTACCAGATGGAAATTTGGTGGAGAGTGTTTCGCTTGCCGTAAAGATAACGCTGGCCGCATTAACAAGAGTACGTTCGTGCTTGACCACCGTGTCGTGGTCAACACCAGCTAAAGCGCTAAAGTCATCGCCACAATAGTAAATCAGTCCACGTGGGTTCATTTCTGAACAAAGATCGGCAGCAGTCGGGAGCGACGTCCAAAATACAGGCTTATCAAAACCAAGAGCTTGTAATTGTTTATTGAGCTGGTGTTTCATCATCTTAGCGGCCACTTTTCTTGCGAATGCAGAACTAGGGGCAGGAATGGTGAGCAAGTTGATGATGTGAATGTTTGGGTTTGTTTCAGAGTCCAATGTTGGCTTGTGTGAGCCTACGTTATGAAATACACGAGTGAGTTTGTTTAACGCACGCTGTATGTCTTTAGAATCCAGCTTAGGTTGACGAAGGCCAATGGAGTTCACCCAAAGGATTCGATGGTTCGCTGCTAGTTGCTTGACAATATGCTGAGTGGAAGAGGGTAACCCACCAAAATCTTCTCCAAATACTACGATGTCCGTCATGTGACTCTCCTTGAGTCTTGGTTATTTGATTACTAATTAAGTGAGTAATCACAATGCGTGCCAAGGAATTAGCCATTTTAAAACAGTGAGTTATGGGTCTTGTTTATGTTTGAAACTAGGATTTCTCATTTTGACAGTCACTTTGAACAATACGGCTAACGACAACTGTTAATGCCGCTAGAATGTAAATTGGCCAAGTGAAACCTTGAGTCAGAAACGTACCTGATACGATGGTACCGATAAGCCCACTTAACACGGCGTTTGCTCCTACAGAGAGGGTGTAATCTGATTTTGGTGTCAGCAATGAGATGGAATGCAAAGAGGTGCGGATCAATGACACAATTAAAGTAATGAACACCGCGAGCCCGACAAAACCCGTTTCTGCTAACACGCCAAACCAAGTACTATGGACGGCGTGGTTGATACCATCCCAGTGTGGGCTGTAGAAATAGTAATTAAAGTAGAAGTTATCTAGACCTACGCCAGTCAACGGATGATGCATCGCCATTTTAAATGCCGCTTCCCACGCATAAAGTCGCCCCATCGCAGAGGCATCTATACCATCCTCAGCGGCTCCCCCCGATTCTCGTCCTGAAATACCAGCGAATGCGTAGAGTACGATCGCTGCGATGGCGCCTAGTACCAAGACTAATGTTTTGCTTTTGATGTGTTTAAAAGCAAAGTAGGCAAATACAGACAGTGAACCGAGTAACCCACCGCGGCTCTGAGTCTCAATTATCGCAAAGAACAAAACCAAACAGGTGATAAGGGCAAAGAGCCTGAGATGCTTGGGGGAATGCTTCTCCATCAATTGACTAACGGTAAAGGCAAGGGGAAACATCAGCACTAGTGCCAAATCGTTAGGATCGCCAAGTACTGAACCTATGGATCGTCCTATTGACACGCGCGTTCCTTCGACTAAATCAATGCCATTCGCTGCGTTTTGTAATGCCACTAAGCCAATCAATAGTCCGGCGAAAATAATTGCTTTTGACATCTGTGCGAGCTGTGAAGGTTTAGTAATAAGCCAAGTGATTGCCAACGTCATAATGATGATTTTCCAATAGGTATTTTTGAACACCGTTATTGCGATATCACGACTGGAAGCGAATATGATTCCGATGATAACCAGACCCCAAAATATACACAGCCACTTTAATGAAGGGTGCCAAAAAGCTGTAATCTGGCGGCTTATAAGAAGGTGAAAAGCGAGTGCGGCTAGTGCCCCCAGTGATAAGAGTAATGGGATCTTGAAGCTATAGATAACAGGAAAGGCTTCGTGAATACGAAAGAATGAAAAAATAACGAACAGTGTGACAAGCCAAAACGTTTGATTGAGAACAAACAGTAACGCGAGTGGTGCGAAACACAACGCAACAATCAAAATGGGATGAGGCATAACAACCCAAAGCAGGCCGATACCGACAGTGATCGTCAGTGCTGCGATGGACTGTTTTGTTCTCACCTTGGTTTCATTCATAACGAGTATCTCTTCACCTGTCCACGCCGTTTCACTATGTATCGAGTGAGAGCATTGAGCGTCTCTTTACTCATGTAGCGAGTGGCTATCCCTGCCAGCAAACTGCATGTCAAAATGCAAATTGCGATGGCGATTCCTATTGATTGTGAAGAGTGAAGCAGGAACAGTGCCACACCGGATATAATCTGTAATAAAACCATCAGACTTAGGTGAAAAGGCAACGTCATACATTGTTGACCTACTACATAAGTCAGGCCCAGCTTACACAGTTGTGCGTAATAAAGCGCAATGAACACACCATAAATACCCAGAGAAGATAAGCCAAACAGCAAAGCAATCGCAACGCACGCAGAGATGACATTTATACCCAGTAGCCAGCGAGTACGACGCTTGTACAAAATGGAGATGTTAATCAGCTCGCTCCATTCTT
This sequence comes from Vibrio sp. 811, assembly GCF_033339195.1. Taxonomy (NCBI): domain Bacteria; kingdom Pseudomonadati; phylum Pseudomonadota; class Gammaproteobacteria; order Vibrionales; family Vibrionaceae; genus Vibrio; species Vibrio sp. 811. Next base: position 56,339 of record NZ_JAWOUB010000002.1, on the reverse strand, counting down.
TTAACATGGCGATAGGTAGCAAGAATAAGCTGAATAGTACCGCCTCATGATAGGTTTCTGGCAGTAAGTGGGTGATCATCACCATTGCTAATGTGCCAACCACTACACTCAAACCTGTAATGTAAATCATACCTAAGTGTGTGATGCGCACTGCTTCAGTGTTCTTGCGCCCTTCTAAGTAGTTAAATCGACGTGGCATCCACCACATGCCAAACGGCTGCACTAAAATACACATGCCCACTGCAAATTTTACCGCTATCGCGTAAATCCCTAACGTCGCAAGAGAAGTGTTGGCACCAATGAACCAGCGTTCAGCGCCATTGAGACAAAATGCTACTAAACCGGCCATCATCATTGGTAGGCAGTAGTTTAGGTATTGTTTTGCCAATGTCAGCTTAGGAAGGGTGACATTGTAACGGTTAACGATGTGCAGCCAAACAAATTGAGTAATAGCAGCCAACAAGCCCCCCCACAAAACAGAAATAACATGGGGATGAACAGACAGCGCCGCGACGATAAAAATGACCTGAAAAATGGTGGTAGTGACCATGACGTTAAGCAGTGTTCTTGCTTTGTCGTCTTGTGTTCTTAACCAGGCAGTGCCGATTGCAATACTGCCTTCTAGAACGATGGCAAACATAACAATAGCAAATTCGACTCGCGTAAAAGGCGCGGGAATGGGGGCGATTAAAATGATAGTGAGCAAGCTAAGAGCGACGACGCCAGCGATGAGTAAAGCAAGTGAGTACAGCTGGTTTAGTAGGCTTGTGCGCGTATTTTTATCCTTTTCAACGCCGACGAATCGATAAAGCGCTTCATGCAAAGCGAAACTGACGAATAAGGTCGTAACAACACCAAAGGTTGTTAGAAGCTCAAGCTTGCCCATTTGTTCTGGTGAGAGAAAGTGGGGCAATACAGGCAGCATGATTAGGCTGATGCTTTTATTGATCACTAAGGCGATAGCAAATAGCGTCATGTTGGTCATTGCTTTAGACATGATCATATCCTTTGATGTCTCGCGGTGTCTTGAGTGTGCAATCATTGTTGGTAGCAATTTCGGCAGCAAGGTGCTGGGCGATTGGCAAATAACAACGTTCGGCTGTGTATAGTTGAGAAACATTGAGTGCTTCGATACCCATCGTTACTTTCATCCACGGCGATTCATTCAAAAGGCGAATTGCGTTGTGTAACGAAGCCACATTGTTAGGCGTGTATTTAATACAATTTCGGCCGTGAGTTAACACGCGGTCCCAATAACTATCATCATGTGGAATGACGACACACATACCTGCAGCGAGCGCTTCCAAAATAGATAACCCAAAAGGTTCGTTGAGACTGGTGGAAACAAACACACCACACTGTGAACGCAATTCATCTAAGTTGTTTGGGCACTCATGCCATTCAACACCTTGTGTGTTGAAGTCCGGTGTTGAATATTCCACACCTGCCACGTTAGGTTTGATGTAACACACGGTGGATTTGATCTTTTTCGACTCATCAAGTGTTAAAGCATCAAGCAAAAGATCGATGTTCTTCCATTTTAGTAAGCTAGCTGCCCAGAAAACGCGGCTTGAAATCGGATTCGCTTGTTTTGGCCAGCGATCTTTCGATAATCCATTAACAAACGTAGATGTATTCAAACCACACCAGTAACGTTCGGTGGCTGGCTTCTCTGTTTTGAGGTAGGCCTGTAATGCTTCTACCATTGATTCGCGGGTGTTTGCCAAGTAGTAAATTGCCGATGCTTTTACTAAGCAGTAGCCAGCAGATCTCGATCGTCCGATAGGGCCATGAACCATCTGTACCACAGGCTTTTTGCTAATTAATCGTAGTAAGTACAAAGGCATATCATTACTTGGGCAAGATAGGCCCAAAAAGCTATCTATTTTTGGCAGCTTCATGCACGCGTAGAGAAGTTGGAGAAAGTAGTAAGCGTTCATCAACCAGTAGGTCAGGCCATGAGTCGAGTTAAATGGTGATGGTTTTATTTTTATAACTTGCACACGCGGTGTATCACTAAGCAGTGACGCCCAATGCTCTGGATTTGTAGTGAGTAGATAACCAATCACGTTCAGCTTATCGCACTGCTTAAGGAGCTCTGCATTCGCGATTTTGGATCCACCTTGCATTGGGATGGCGTCGAACATCAATACACGTTTCATGACCGGGCTCCTCAATTGATGCTCAACCAGCGTGAAAGAGGCTTCATGCAGTGAGTCATTGGCATTGGTGTAATGGCGTTGTTATTAAGTTCACCTTCGTAAATACGTTCAATAGCGTTGATAGATGCAGTCGTCGTTAAGTGCTGGCTAGCATGTAGGTAAGCGTTTTCCGCCAGCTTGTTTCTTAATGCCGCGTCTTGCATGACTTGTTGAATCGCGTTTAACAGGCTCGCCATTCCACTGTTCTGGTACAGCAATGCAGAGTGATTATGCTCGAACAACTCAGGAATGCCTCCCGTTTTAGGAGCCACGATGGGCAGTTGAGCTAAAGCCGCTTCCCCGAGCACGAGACCAAAGGCCTCTTCATAGGCGCCGCTAATAAAAGCGTCTGCATTACCACACATCCATGCTCCAGCATTGTGTTGCTCTCCGACAAAGTGCACTCGTTCTTGGATACCAAGATCCGCGGCAAGCTGTTGCAATGCTTCTCTTTCTTCGCCGTCACCAACAATAACAAGGTGAGGGTTGTGGTGGTGGTAGTTGTGCATGCGCATTGCGCGAATAAGGCGGTCGAACCCTTTGCGCTTAATTAGCGAACCCACCGACAGAAAGGTAAAGGCCTGTGATGGGATTCCGAGGCGATCTTTAATGTCGATGGGTGTATCCACGCCTTGAAGTGACACGCCGTTGTGTACGACATGAAGTTGGTTTTGCGGGTAGCCGTCCTGAAGAATTTCGCGTCCAACATCTTTGCTAACGCAAATCAATTTTGGAGAGAGGTGAAGTCCGAGAGAGAAGCGATCGCGCAATGTATAATGGCAATGAAGTTGCGTGACAAGTGGTATATGATTCATGCGAGCAGCCAAACACATCCATTGACAAGGGCCGCCGCTATTGACGTGTACCAAGTCGATGCTGTGCTTTTCGATCAATGCTGAGCCTTGTTTGATAAGGCTATTCCACCCGCTAATATCCCAGCGTGGAGCGCTCCAACCACCAACCAAATTGAAGGCTGAATGTTCCGCTTCAATTCCGAGCGATTGGCACTTATCGATTAATGGTTGGCAGTTTGACCATACGAATGGCTCAAACTTATTGCGGTCGATTCCTGAAATGAGATCCAGAAGCACCACTTCACTGCCGCGAATCCAATTATCACCATAATGAACATATAGAATGCGTTTTGGCGTAGTCATAAGTCACCTCTGTCTCATCATTAATCTGCGTTAACTGCTGAGCTGCAATAGAGATGCCAAAATATGCCATTAGTTTATGTGATTGAATCTTATATGATATTTATGTTTGGAACTCATCATTCTCATATTGAGAACCAATATGGATTAGTGATCCGTTTCAATTTGATATTTTTGTAGCAATACGGGAATCACACTTTGCGCTGAGAAATCATCAATGATGGTTTGTCGAGCATTCTGGCGAATGAGTGATTGTTGCGCTTCACCAATCGATATCCAGTCATGAAGACATTTAGCAAGAGAGGGAATGTCTTCGACGATAAAACCATTTTTACCCGTTTGGATAATATCTGGAAGACGACCTACACGTAAGCTCATCACGGCAATGCCTCTCGACATGGCTTCCAGCGCCGCCATTGGAAGACCCTCATAACGAGAAGAGATGATAAGTACGCTGATATTTTCCCAAACACCTTCCATATCGGTTTGATGGCCGAAGAAAGTCACGTTTGGAGGGGCAGTTTGATTAAGCGACTCTTTTTCTGGGCCATCACCGTACACACTAAACTGTAATGTTGGACAGAGCCTCGCTACCTCAATAAATTGATCGGCGCCTTTTTCCTGACTCAATCGGCCGACAAAAGCGATCTCCTGATAGTTGAGTTGACTGTTGGGAATCGAAACAAAGTTATTCAGCAGTTCTGAAGAACAAAAAACTTTGCGCTGAATACTTGGACTGACAGCAAAGCAATGGTCAGATAGGCTGCCTGAGCTTCTATCAAGCCAATCGTATAGCCATAGTTTCCCTGAGGACGATTCACCAGCATGATAAGTTGAAATCAAACGAGGAAACGTACGGGTGAGCAGTTTGGCGCAGCGCGACAAAATCGACGCTTTATAACCATGGGAGTGAACCACTGAGGGTTGGTGATTGGCGACGGCGCTTGTTAGGTGTTTAATTTTTAAAGCTTTATTGGGCTCGCCAGACAAATAGTTTAAGTAACTCACAGGGATCGCGGCTTCTTTTGCCTTCTGTACAATCTGAGCAGCTGGTGAATACTCAGTGGTTAGCACAACTCGAGCTTTGTGTCCAAAGGCGATTAATCCCCGAGCTAGCTCGATAACGTGACTTTCAATGCCGCCGAATAGACGGCTATCAAGCAAGATCCAAATTTCACCAATGGCAGGTTTATCAAGATTGTTCGAGATTAATTTCATCCGCTTCCCACGCTTGTTTTTTTCGGTAAACCGTAGATGGGCTTAACTCCAGCATGACAGCGGCGTTGAGGACGTTGCCATCACAGTACGCAATTGCGTTTTGAATTGCTTCACGCTCTACTTGCCACATAGGACGAATGGTTCCATCAGAGTTAAAGTACGGTGAGGTAGCAGCAGAGGACGGTGTACCAGGCTGCTCCGCTGCGGTAATCGACGATTCGACCGCAGAAGGTGAAGGTTCCTCAGTATAAACAGGTGGTGGTGTGATTGGTGCAATGTTTGCTGACTCTTGAGCAACATGCGCAGGTGTCGTTGTTTTCGTAACTTTTGACTTTTTAGTGAGTTGAGTGGGTAGGTGGCTCACCGTGACTTTTTCGTCGTTATTAAGCACCACAATGTTACGTATGATGTTTTGTAGTTGCCTTACATTACCCGGCCATTCGTAATGCTTGATGATATGTTGAGCTTCGCTGTCGATTGTTGAGAATTTCTTTTTGTCCTGTTTGGCGTAAGTGGTCAAGAAGTGCTTGGCGAGCGTGACAATGTCACTTCCTCGTTCACGTAATGGAGGCATATCGATAGGTATAACGTGCACACGGTAGTATAAGTCTTCACGAAAACGACCTTCTTCTACTTCTGTTAATGGATCTCGGTTAGTGGCACAAATGATTCTCACATCCACTTTCATTTCTCGAGTGCCACCAAGAGGAGTGTAAGTGCCCGTTTGTAGAAAGCGGAGCAACTTCTTTTGCATCTCAAGTTCCATTTCACACAGCTCATCAAGAAAAAGCGTACCACCATGTGCCAGCGTCGCCGCACCTTTTCGATCTGTTGTTGCTCCAGTAAAGGCCCCTTTAACGTGACCAAAAATCTCACTTTCCATCAAATCTCGTGGAATAGCCCCACAGTTAATTGCAATAAAAGGCTTGTCTTTACGGTCGCTCTGGCGGTGGACGGCTTCAGCACAAACTTCTTTACCTGTGCCGCTTTCTCCCACAATAAACACACTGGCAGAAGTTGGCGCAACAGCATCAATGGTCTTGTATACCGCCTGCATCGGGAGGCTTGAACCGATGAATCCATGATAGTTGTGGCGATCAAATTTGGACTGAATATTTTCCACCAAATCTTCCAATTTGGCGCGTTTGAGGTGCAATGCGACTGATGTTTTTAGGCGATCAGCGTTTATGGGCTTTTCTAAGAAATCTTCCGCACCTTTTTGAATTAGATTAACGGCTAAGTCGACGCTGCCGTGTGCCGTAGCAATAATAACGGACGTAGGAATGTCATTCTGGTTGATCCAATCCAACACGTCTTCGCCAGACATGTCGGGCAGTTTCAAATCGAGAATGATGAGCTGAGGTTTGCTTCTTTCAATAAATTGAATCGCTTCGCGACCTGTCTCGACATGAAAAATGTCATAAGGTTCGTCTTTCACATACTGCTTATAAAGTATGGCTAGTGAAGTAGAGTCCTCTACCAGTAACACCCTTGGTCTCATAGTCCCATCCCAACGTAGTTTGTTTCATTTTTTATGATTTTTGTCAGCACTACTATTTGGCATTATGAGTGGTTTATAGCTCTCTAGTGCTGAAAATTCTCAATTTGAGAAAAGCGTTATTTAAGTATTAGCACAAGGTAGGAAATTTGCGAAAAATCCATACTTTTTAATTGATTAAGTTATGCCCAAATAATTTCAAGGTGTGTGGCTTGGCGAGGGTGATTGAATTTGGAGCCTAAATTTCTGAGATGATGTCGGCATCGCGCTTTATCAAACGCGATGCTTCGCTAGGGAGTAAGACACTGATACTACTCAAACCCTTGAGCTTTTCGCTTTTCTAACGCATCAAACGATTCATTGGCGAGTTGCGGAAGTGTCTCACAAAGCTCCAATGCTTTTGGTATTTTTCCTTCGACACAGTACTTCTCAATCATTCTTGCTTGTCTTGAAAGCGTTCGATTGCCTAAAGCGAGAGCAGAACTGCCCAGTGTGTGAATCTCGAACTCTAATGTTTGAAGGTCTTTTGTGCTTAATGCTTGCTCTATTTTCTCCATGCGATCGCGTGACTCTTCGACATAGTGATCAATCAAGGTAGGGATGATTTCGGCGCACGTATCTTTGATCATTTGCTGAAGAATATGCTCATCCACTAATTCTTGCTCGATAGTCAATGTATTATTTATCGTCATAATAGCGCTCCCTATAACATAAACAGTTCGCTTTTTTTAATTTGCTGAGACAGTTTTTCTTTCCACTTTTTTGGTAAGAAACGCAGCTTGGAAACTTGGCGGATTAACTCATCTTTCAGGCTTGGAGTGTGCTTCATGTTCAGTACAGAACCAATCAAGTTCGCATCGCTAGCATCGAGTAGCTTTTTGGCTTGCTCGAGCTGGGTTGCAGTCGTAGAGCCATAATGCGCTACTAACAAAGTAGCATCACATACGCCAGCAATCACTTGAGGCGCAATATTGCTTCGGTTGACACTAAGAAGTGGTGATGTATCTATCACGACGCGCTCGTACTGCGTTAACCATTGTGCAATGTTTTGTTTCAGCGTTGTTGGGTCTCGGTACGCTAACTGAGTACTGGCGAGAGATGGAGCTGGGAGGCCGACTAAAGTTTGATGTGTATTCTCTCGTGTGATCAAATGGCCAACCTTCTCGTCATCATCAAATTCGTGAACAGTGTGATAAGCGGGTTTGAATAAGTTAAGGTCTACATACAAAGTATTGTGGCCTGCTAAAACCAAGCGCTCTGCAAGAGATGACGCCACGGAAGTGACACCATCTTCAGATTTACAACCCACAACACAAATCGTTTTGTGGCCTTTCTGTTCACTCTGAAGATAAATTTGCTCAATCTCAGCGTGAGTTGCAGGAATAGTCATTACAACGCTCCTATTAACACGATGGTTGTGGTGATTTGTAAAATATCTCTTAATCCGGCCCTCGCTTTTTCAACAAAGCTTTCGTCTTTATGGGGAATGTAAATCGTGTCGCCTGCGCGAATGACTGGCAGCTCATAAATGTTGGCTGTTTTACTAAAGTTCACCAAATCAAATGTTCGGGCTTGGCCCTGGCAGCAAGACATATTGACCACACTGATCTTTTCAAGGTAGGCATTGTCAGTTGGTCCTCCTGCTTCCGCTAACAGATCAAGCACAGTCATGTTGTCATTGAATACGTATCGCCCCGGGTCTCTTACTTCACCTAATACGCGTACCGTGGACTCTTTTGAACGATCTAACCAGTTTTTGTTTTTTTCTGGAATGTAAATGGTATCACCAGGACGAACGTGGGGCAGAATTGACTCATCGCCTGTTTCAAAGTACATCGATAAATTCAATTTACTCACTTTGGCATAACCTAGGCCTCGGTGTGTGACACGGATGTTGTGAATATCTGCATCCATTGTCGGTCCATCGGCGGCAGATAAAATATCCAGAAAATGCATATCTTCGGTGAAACGATAGCGCCCAGGTGCATTGATTTGCCCGAAAACGTATATCGATGCGTCAGAGCTTTGGCTTACCCATTGCGATTTATTATCGGATGGGTCGTCAGGCAATGCATGTACCCTTACGACTGTACCAGCGGAAACTTGAGGTAGGCTTGATGTTGGTGAGCCATCCAGAATGTATTGGTCTAAGTCAAATTGTGTCATTTGACCGTTATTGGCGACTTCAATTTTGGTGGTATCAGCTCGTCGAGTTGGGCCTCCAACGTGTGCAAGCAGATCAATCAAATCCATTTCGTCTGACCACTCGATGCGTCCAGGGCGAACAACTTCTCCCATCACTGCGACCGCTCGACTAGGTGCTACTTTTAACCAAGACTTCTCATTGAAATCGGTTTTCTCCGGTACGAAAATCGCGTCTCCTGGTCCAACATTTGGTGGTCTGGCTGAAGATAGTCCTTCTGTATGCGCGGTAAGATCGAATTTGATGACTTTGCCATCGGCTTTTATAACGCGAATTTGGCGAGATTCTGCGTAGCGAGTGGGCCCGCCAGCGTTGGCGAGGATATCCATGAAGCTAGCGCCTTTCTTGCCTTCGTATGCCCCAGGATGGGCGACTTCACCCATCACGTAAACCACATTTGCACCTGCTTTGATTTCTTCTTCCTGTTTTGGGACAAAGATGGTGGCACCTGGCAGGATCTCTGGCAGTAGGCTTTGGTCTCCAGTATCAAGGTACTTTTTCAGGTTAAACATGGTTGGGTTATTGTTTGTTATCACGCGAATTTGTTCAACACTGGCATATCGTGTCACGCCGCCAGCTCGCATTACGACATCAACTAGCGTGGTGTTTGGCTTGTATGAGAACGAGCCAGGTGCGTTGACTTCACCAAAGACTTTGATTGCACGAGCGGAATCTGCGCTGTCACCTGAATTCGCGAGTTTTGCTGCATCAAACTCTTGCTCAATATTCCCTACGAGTGGGGAAGCGGGGACAAATAAGACATCCAGTGATTCTAGTTTTGGCAGCTGGCTATTGTCCCCCGTATCAAGGAAGCGTTTGTAGTCAAATTCAATGTTTTTATTTCCACGTTTCACGATCATTTTATCGAGCTGAGCCCCTGCGCGCAGGCCGCCAGCTTCGTACACAAACATTTGAATGTTGGACCCAGAAGGTAAGGTATATTCACCGGGTTTGACCACGTAGCCTTGAACGGACACTAACAACTGTTGCTGTTTAATAAAAACTCGAGCGTTGTTAACGTCACGATACACGGTCTTTAGCCTGTCGATAATCACGTCTTGGAGTTGTTGTTCATTGTAGCCGGCCACTAATACAGGGCCGACTTCTGGTAAATTAATTCGTCCACGACGATCAACCTGAAACCCTTGGTTTAACGACGCCTCTCCAGGTAAGTTAATCTGTATTAAATCACCGACCTTAACAGTATTGCTCTCATCCGCTATGGAAGAAGGTACCCACGCGACCAGACACAACAACATTAAGAGGATAAATGGTTTCATCGTGTTCATAGCGCGCCTCCTGCCGTTGGGTTGCGGTTTATTGAGGTATCGCTATCTGAATTAGGGCTAATAACCTCGATGCTTACTCGACGATTAGTTAAACGCACGGCAGATGTGTCACCTTCATAGAGTGGCAGATTATCTCCGACAGATTTGGTAGTGACTCTCTCTGAAGTGATACCAAATACGGTTAGGTAACGCTTTACTTGTTCCGCACGCGCTTGAGCAAGTTTCTGGTTGTAATCGGGTGTTCCAGTTGCATCCGCATGCCCCGTTACTACAAGAGATAGGTTGGGGTGGTCACGTAAAATGTAGGCTGCTTCTGCCAAATGTCCCATGTACTTCGGGTTGATTTCTGCTGAATCGACAGCAAACTGGTTGTCGATATTAAGTAGTGCATAGATATCCGAGACTATGTTTAGGTCGCTACGTAGTGCTTCAATATCATCGGGCGGTGTGCAAGTGGTTTGGCTCAGTACGTAGTCGAGTTGTTGTTCGAGCTGGTTTAAGCGTCGACGCTGAATCACAAGGTCGTTGGCAGCGTCGAGTAAAAGCCCACCTTCTAACTCGCGCGCAATTCTATTTTGTTTTTCAAGGGCCTGAACAACTGCCGCAGGAAAACACCAGCGCGCGCCCTCTTGGATTAGTGCGTCTAGATGTAACTTGGTCAGTTGCCAATCAAACCTTAACCCATGTTCTGGACCTAAAGGCTCGTCAGGCATCACTGGGGAAAACTGATAATTCTCGATCGAGATATCTTGATAGCTTTCCGCCAAGCCACCTTTCCCGTGTTCTGGGTAGTCAAACGACGAACAACCAAACATGCCGACAACAAGACCGCTTACTGCATATCGTCGTATAAGATTTACCATGCCAACCTCCGTTTAAACCGGTATTTTTAGTGTCCTTTTGAGTTAACGGGAATGGCATGGTTGATACGAAGCAAGCTCATGATTTCTAAAGGTTGGCCTGATACGTTTTCAATACTCATGCTTCTTTCACGTTCAACTAGACGCTTATATAAGTAAACAATGGCACCAATCCCTGAAGAATCAAGAAATTGGACGTGCTGTAGGTTAATTTCGACTTCTTTGTGATGATTGTTGTGAATTACTTCATCAATGTGATGTTGTGCTTGTCGACAGCCGCTTGCGTCTAAGTCACCAAAAAACTCAATGGCTAACTTGTCTTGATTGATTTCTAGTTTGCGTAATTCCATGACTCTGTCTCCGTTTGTTTTTCTAATTGGATATAGAGCAGGTAACGTGCCAATTTTAAACTATTTAAAAATCAAAAGTTTAAGCGCTGTTGATGATATTGTTCAATTTGAGAAAGGACTGATTCTCAAATTGAGAATCAAAAATGCACAGAGAAATGGTTTGCTTATAAGAGGTGTTGAACCTAAAAAGTCATTAGAGCGGGGGATCTCGTCATGATTAGATTCCAACTCGATTGACGAACCATCCGCCTTAAGTGAATAACGTGTAACGACTAAATGCAAAACCTGTCTAAAGTTTATGATTATCTTTGCAAATTATTACTAATGTTGATTGTTATGAGTCGAAGAACAACTAGTAATAAATAGGTCATCGAGAGGACTTACGTTTCAATAAAGGCGATTTTTTGTACAAGGTCTTCTTATGCCATTAAAAATGACATTAATTGCGCTGGCTGTTATGGTAGCGTCTTCACAGCCTCAAGCGGATACTTCTCTCGCACCACCAGTTTCTCTTGCACAAAGCTATCAGGATGGCATTGATGTGTCTGAATATTGGTATAGCGAAAAACTTGATGGTGTTCGCGCTTATTGGACTGGGCAACATCTCGTGACGAGAAATGGTAATCGAATCTACGCCCCAGATTGGTTTACAGGACCTTTGCCTGATTATCCGTTGGACGGTGAACTTTGGGCTGGGAGAGGTAACTTCCATCTTGTTCAGCAAACGGTATTAGATAAAACTCCTGTAGAGTCTGCTTGGCGACACATCGACTTTATGATCTTTGATATGCCATATTCCGCTGGTGATTATCGGAAGCGTTATTACAACATCAAAGACTTAGTGCTTGAAGTCGACCAGCCTCATATCAAATATGTCGAGCACCGAGCGATTCAAAATGAAGCTCATCTGTTTACACAGTTGGATAAAATTTCAATATCCGACGGTGAAGGGGTGATGTTGCGGAAGGTATCAAGCCGCTATCAGGCTGGACGCGGTAGTGATTTGCTTAAACTAAAACGATACGCAGATGATGAAGCGTTAGTTGTGGGTTATAAGCCAGGAACAGGGCGCTTATTAGGTATGATGGGAGCAATGTTAGTTCGCTTACCAAATGGCATTGAGTTTTACATCGGTAGCGGATTTACCGATGAAGTGCGTCGCCAGCCTCCGAAAATTGGTTCAACCATTACATTTAGATATAACGGTTTTACACATACTGGTAAACCGCGTTTTGCTCGATTCTTGCGTGAAAGGTTGAAGGAATAGAACGCTCTGCACTTACTAGTTGCCAACGGTTACGCCACATCGTTTGAAGAGACCCTGCCAAAACTGAACGTGGTTTAGGGTTTCTTGCCTAAATGTCCTATGTGCCTCAATTATGCCATACTGGTGACCATGGAGTTGCATACGGTTCTCCACCAAAGTGGCACCATCATTAAGTTGTTGATAGGTACTGTCTAAATAAGCCAAATAAGGTTGCACTTCTTCAACGTAAATGGATTGAAAGACATTTCTTAAGTAGCGGAACTGAGTGGTGTCTCTGTTCGGCCCGCACAATACATTGCTCTGGTTCTGCTCAAGTAGCTGAGTTGTCGCTTTTAACCAAAGGGATGTGTTTACCATTGAATAGTAAAGTCGTCCGAGTAAACGAGATTTCTCTAACTCTTCTTGATATTGCGTAACTTCCACGTCGGGTAGACGTGAGACCGCGCGGTGGGGTAAATCATACATTTCGCTGAAAATACGATAGACATCGTTAATGCGTGCAATATCATTCGTCGTATTTTGAGATAGCCAATCAGAGGCAGTTAGTTGCTTTTGCATGGCATCACTTACGAGTAGTAAGTTGTCGAGATGAATGTCTAAATGTTGCCACTTGGTTGAGTAAAGCTCTGTCAATGTCGCGCGTTCTTCATCGCTAAGTGGAAACTCGGATAAACATCGATGCATGACTCTTAAAAGGGCAGTTTGATAATCAATATCATGAAAGGCATCCTGCACCTTTCCAAGTTGCGAGTTTTTCTCAGCAAGTAAATTAAAGAGTCCGCACTGTCGTAATTGATAGCTCTCTAGCAGGCCAATAGATAGTCTTGGCAATGGCTCGAACAAAACGCGTTTCGCAGGAATCGTTACCGTAGACTGTAATTCTATTGGAATAGCAGGAACGTCCAATACATTGGCTACACGTTGATGATACTTATCATACATGGCGTTCTCTGGATTAAACCAGTTATCACAACCATTAAGAATCAAGATTAAGAACAATAAAATAGACCGCACAAATATCCTTTTTTATAACTTCGTATCCGTTGTCTAGAGAGCAAAATCAACCGCTTCGTAATCTTGTTATAAGTATACTCAACCGGGTGATTATTCGATCAAAAAAGCCAGCGGAAGCTGGCTTTTTTTACTTTTTATTGAACTGAAAAGTTCAATTGCACTTCTGGCTCTTGGCGATGCATCCAACGCATTCTGACGCCTAACAGAAAGGCCGCAGAAGATAGGCCGATGATAAAACCAAGCCAGAAGCCTTGTGCTCCCATTGGCTCGACAATCCAGTCTGTACGGCCAAGGACGTAACCAATTGGCAGCCCAAGAATCCAATAAGCAATAAAAGTACGGTTGAAGATGGCTCGCATGTCTTTATAGCCGCGTAATGCACCAGCTGCGATCACTTGAACCGCATCCGTACATTGATAAACAGCGGCAAACACGAGCAGGTGCATCGCTAGAGTGATTACCTCTGGGTTGCTAGTATAAAGCTCGGCGATCCACTCACGAGACAAGACGGTTAAAATCGCTGTGAGAACGGACAATGCTAGACCAACCATAATGCCGACTCGTGACGCTACGCGCGCGCCATCTACGTTTTCTTCACCAAGTCGATGGCCGACACGAATGCTTACTGCTGCACCAATACTCATTGGTAGCATAAATACCAACGAGGAGAAGTTAATCGCGACTTGATGCGCTGCCACAATGATAGGACCCAGTGGTGAAACGAGCAGTGCAACAACAGCAAACAATGTCACTTCAAAAAACAGCGCTGCTGCAACAGGAAAGCCGAGCTTGAATAGACGAACTTGCGCTTTCCATTGTGGGCGATGCCATTCTCCAAATAGGTTGATGCTTTTCAATCGCTCTGATGTCATCACATACAGCAATAGCATGGCAAACATGACCCAGTAAACAATCGTGGTTGCTACACCACAGCCAACACCGCCTAATTCAGGTGCACCAAACTTGCCGTACACGAAAATCCAGTTTAGAGGAATGTTGAGCAGCAAACCGATAAAGCCAATAACCATTGCCGGTTTCGTCAATGACATACCATCCGTAAAGCTTCTAAGCGTTTGGAAAAGTAAAAAAGCGGGTACTGCTAATATAACGGCATGAATGTATCCCACCGTTTTTTCAGCCATCAGTGCTTCAACATCCATCAGCCCGAGAATAAACTGGGTTTGAAGCAGGACTGCAATTATCGGCACACTGATCAGCAATGCCAAAACGACGCCTTGCTGAATTTCAAACGGTATTTTCACTCGACGACCAGAGCCATTTAACTGTGCGACAACAGGGACCAATGCCATTAATAAACCCACCCCAAACAAAATGGATGGTAGCCAAATACTTGAAGCGACAGAAACCGCAGCCATGTCGGTGGCGCTAACGCCGCCAGCCATTACGGTATCAACAAACCCCATACCAGTTTGAGCGACAGATGCGATCAATACCGGGGTCGCCAATTTGATAAGACTTGATGCTTCTTCTTTATAGCGATGCACGAAAAATACTCCAGAGCGGAACAATAAGTTGAAAGAATGAGAGTACTCGAGGGCAAAAGATGTGGTGAACGGATCTGATGGTTGATTTTAGTCACGATAAGGTGAAAAAATGCCTCGGAGAAACTCCGCGCAAATGATAAACAATTGTATGTTTATATTCCATAGCTAGGTAGCTAATAGTCGATAACACTGACTGGACGCTCTCCAAGCTAAGGATACGCTTTTACTGAGAACAGCAGCGAATCATGGTAATGTTGAAGCATGCATGAGAACAAACCAGTGTTCATTAAGCCATGGCTTTATCGTCTGCGGTCTTTATTTCCGACCTGTAGCGCAGTGTTTAGGGCTTAGTCTTCGACTACAGTTGGTATTAAATCAATAGGTAAAAAGAAATGTTTACAGGAATAGTTCAGGGTACGGCGAAGGTCGTTAAAATTGATAAAAAAGAACGCTTTCAAACGCACGTTGTCGAGTTAAGCGATGAACTTTGTAAAGGGTTAGAAATTGGTGCATCCGTTGCACACAACGGATGTTGTCTAACTGTGACTAAGATCGAAGGCAACCTTATCAGTTTTGATTTAATGCAAGCGACATTGGCTCTTACTAATTTAGGTCGGCTGGTGGAAGGGGATAGCGTAAACATTGAGCGCGCGGCTAAGTTTGGTGACGAAATAGGCGGGCATAGCATGTCTGGTCATATTAGTTTAACGGCAGATATTGTCGATATCATCGATACGCCCAATAACCGCACGATTTGGTTCCAACTGCCGCAAGAATCAATGAAATATGTATTAGCGAAAGGTTACATTGGTTTAGATGGCTGCTCGCTAACTATTGGTGAAGTTGAAGCGTGTCGTTTTTCGGTACACCTAATTCCAGAAACCTTGCAGCGAACGCTTTTTGGAGTGAGACAAGTAGGGGAGCGTGTTAATATTGAGTTTGATCCTCAGACTCAAGCAATTGTTGATACTGTTGAGCGCGTTCTTGCAGCAAAACAGCTTTAGAATGAGAAAAAGGAGCCTAGTGCTCCTTTTTCATTTAAGCGTTTTTATATTTCTGATGTTCACATGCTCGAGCTGTTATTCGTAATTGTCATCGATAAATAGTTCGACCTTATCTTGTAACTCATCCACTCGCATATTTAGGTGGATAGCGTGGCAACAAGCTGGGCAATCATCATAAAACTCTTGGTCACCATTACTTGCATCCAATGTAATGCCGATAGAGTGTCCGCAATGCGGGCACTTTACATACCTTTCGGTATAATTTTTCATACAACAACTCCTAATCTCGCAGGGCTTTTAAACACACTATTCATCAAGGAAGCACAGCCCTTTACTTACTTTGCCTACAAGGAAAATAGGCACAATCCAAAGTTAAGTCTCCTTTGATATTAGGTCGAGTTGTTGCTAATTGAGTCGAAATAAGTACAAAACTTGACCCCAAACTCAACCTTGAGCTTAGGGTGATTTTCTGTAGTGATGTGCCTCGAGATTTTACATCTTGAAATATGCAGTGGCTTCCAAATTAATAAGAAATGATTTTATTAATAACCAGTTGAGCCTGTTCCAAGTAATGGCCCCCAAACAAATTACAATGGTTGAGAACATGGTAAAGGTTATAGATATCTTTACGTTCCTCATAGCTTGAAGAAAGTGGCATAACCGATTCGTAGCCTTGATAAAATTCTGGTTGAAATCCACCAAAAAGCTCTGTCATCGCAATATCACACTCCCTGTCCCCCCAATAGCACGCAGGATCGTAACAGATAGGACCGAATGCAGTGAGTGCCGCATTTCCATTCCATAAATCGCCATGCAACAAAGAAGGTTCCGGAGCATGGTTTGCTAGCCGCTGTTTTACGACATCGATAAAGTCATCGATATCAACCAAGGTGACGCCTTTTTCTTTAAGGAGCTGTAATTGCCAACCTATGCGTTGCTCAGCAAAGAATACACACCATTTCTTGTGCCATTTGTTGGGCTGTAGAGTCGAACCGAGATAGTTGTCGGTATCAAAACCAAACTCTTTTTGCTCGCCCCACTGGTGTAGGTGAGCTAATTGCTGCCCAAATTTAAAGCTGTTGGGACCATCTTCTAATGGTTTCGTTGGAAGGTAGTTAAGAATTAGGAATGAGGCATTTTTGGTTTTACCAACCAATACCACCTCAGGTACAAATAGGGTGGATGTTTCACGCAAAAGATGCAGGCTTTCAGCTTCTACGTCAAATTTAGACAAAAACTCGCGATCGTTAATTTTCACAAAATAACGTTGCTCGCCATCATTGATCATGTAGCTTTCACTGATATCCCCACCAGACAGCCTTACTTTTTCCGTGATCTGGTAATCGAACAATAAAGTATCAGAAAGCTGTTGCGATATTGCTTGCCACATACAAAACCTCGCGAATCTATTTGACCACCAATAGTTTAGGATAAATAGCAGGGAGTTGGCGCTATGTTGAGCATACTTAGTAAAGAAACCTTCCTCTTAGTGTAGTCAATTTGTATAAATGTGAATCAAATCGCTTATAAGCCTCTGATTTGTTGGCTTAGCATATGGAGATGAACGTTTACAACAGGTATTATGATTTTTTTGACGTTAGTTCCATTGGTGGCATGAAAATACTGATATGTGATGACTCAGCTGTTGCAAGAAAGCTTATTGCGCGTTCTATCGTACAAGATACATCATTGCATCTTATTGAAGCGCAAGATGGTTATGAGGCGCTTAATATTCTTGCTGAGCAAAATATCGATATTTTGTTTCTCGATTTAACGATGCCCATAATGGATGGTTTTGAGGTCCTCGAATCATTACCTGTTAGTCAGTACCCGACCAAAATCGTCATTATTTCTGGAGATGTTCAACAAGAGGCAAAACAGCGCTGTCTCGATCTTGGTGCTCAAGCTTTTATCGCTAAGCCTCTGACAGAAGAGCAGGTGCTCCCACTATACGAACAATTAGGGCTGCATTATGCGTTCAAACCTAGTCATTCGGTTGATTCTAAAAACCAGGGTTGCGAAGAGCTTTCCTTACTAGCCAAATTCCGTGAAATTGCGAACATTGCCCTTGGTAAAGGGGCTGCGATTATGGCTGACCATTTACATGAGTTCATCCAACTTCCTGTTCCTCATGTTGGACCTTTGTCCTACGGCGAGCTTCATATGACACTGGTTGATGTGGTTGGGCGTGACAGTTCCGTTGCGGTAGCGCAGAGGTTTGTCGGTGGCGGTATTCACGGGGAGGCACTGGTGTGCTTACGTGGTAGGGATATCAATCAGATTGGGGAAAAATTAGGTTACCTCCTTGAGTTTACGCCTCATAATGAAATCATCTTGAATATCTCTAACCTACTGGTTTCGTCATTTCTCACGTCGTTAGGCGATCAACTCGACAAGCAGTTCTCACTTCGTCAGCCAGGCATTGTGGATACCTTAACACCTTATTGTGAAGAGCAAGGCGAGTTGGGTGAGCTCTTTACTATCGAATACACCTACATGGCAGAAGCGCTCGATTTCGAGTGCGAGGTACTGTTTTTAATTGATAAGCCATCCGTAGAAATTATCTATGAAATCATGGAGCTAATCTAATGTCCGATATCACGCTGGACATAGCAGACTTTCATTGGGTCACACAAATTCTCGATACGATGGATTCAGGGCTTATTGTTTTGGATCAAGAGTATAAAGTATGTGTGTGGAACAGTTTTATGCAGTCATACAGTGGCGTTCTATCACAAGAAATTCTTGGTGAATGTTTATTTGAGCATTTTGAAGAGCTGCCAAGAACTTGGCTAGAAACCAAGATAAAAGCAGCCGCCGATCTGGAAACTCGTTCTTTTTCTAGCTGGGAAAACCGACCGTACCTTTTTAAGTTCAACAATTTTTCTCCGGTTTCAAACAGCAGTGATTTTATGTATCAAGATATCGTGATCACGCCGTTAATTGGGCTCTCAGGAGAGGTCAGCCACATAGCGATTCAAGTCAATGATGTTTCTGAAACTGCGAGAAATCGCATTCATTTGAAAGAAACAAATCAACATTTGTCGGAAATCAGTCGCAAAGATGGTTTAACAGGTTTATTTAATCGCGCTTATTGGGAGCAATCATTGAAAGATGAGTTTGCTCACTTAAAAGTTATCGACGGACCATGCTCATTAGTAATATTCGATATCGACCACTTTAAGAAGGTGAATGATACTTATGGTCACCCGACAGGGGACGAAGTCATTCGTCGAACCTCTGCATTGTTGAGAAAAACAGCAAGGAGCAGTGATATCTGCGGTCGTTTTGGTGGTGAAGAGTTTACGGTACTACTTCCTCACACAAACCAGGAGCAAGCTTGCTATTTCGCAGAGCGTTTGCGCAAAAGAATTGAGCAAGAGATCGTGAAAGTGGAAGATTTTTTGATTAATTACACGATAAGTATTGGTGTTTGCGAGTATAAGCCTTATTTTGAAACTCACACTCAATGGTTAAAGAGTGCCGATGCTGCGCTGTATCGTGCAAAAGAAAATGGTCGTAACCAAACCTGTTTGCATGAAAATGGCTGAAATATAAAAAGGTTTGAAGAAACCCTGTATCCGAATTCAGTGAAGCAAAGCTCAATTGTTTGAAAATCATCCAGTTGGTTCGTGAATGTTTGTTAATATGAAATAAGTTAATGAAATTTTCTCGGCATGTCTTACTATTGAAACTATTCTGCTTTCAGCTTCGAAGGCTTGCAATAAACGGAGAAAAACAGTGGTTTTAGAAACCGATGGATATCTCGCTCTTATCGAGCACTTGTCTCTAAATCTAGATATTTTTACGACCGAAATTGGCGACACTGGATCCGAAAGCATCGAAGATGTTGTCACCGATATGGTGGCTTCAAACATCATGGCGATTTTTGAGCAAAATCCAGAACTTCACTCGAGCGTACGCTTCAAATTGTTGAAAGAGGCTGATGCAGTTGTTGAAGATCTTGGTGAGATATTGGCTGGGGTATGGCATAAAAAAGCGACCAATGAACAGATCACGTTCCTTGATGAATACATCGCTCTGGTCAAAAATCTGTTCGATAATGCTGTTGCGACTTACGACTGATATTGTTTTAACTTACAGCAATGTCCGGTTAAAGAGTGAGAGGAGTTACATTGTAACTCTTCTTATTTGCCAAAACTTAGATGCCCAGTATGGGTTGTCGATTCTTGAAATAATCACACCTCTAGACGTCGATGCATGCATGAACTGCTTGTTACCCAAGTAAATTCCGACATGATAAGTTGTACGTCTTGTTTTAAAAAACACTAGATCCCCTTGCTTGGCATCCGTCCAACTTAACTCCACACCTTGCTTTGATTGCTGCTTCGTTGTCCTTGGTAACGAGAGCTGATAAGCCTCAATAAACGCTTTTTGTACAAATGCTGAGCAATCAATTCCAGATTTCTGTGTCCCGCCTAAGCGATAAGGCGTGCCGTGCCACTCTGTGTAAAAGTCGAACAAGTCAGGGTTGTCCGACAATAGCTGATTTGTAGGTGTTGTCACCTGTGCTTGCTCACTAGGCTCAGGCCCAGAAGAGCAGGCGCTTAGTAGCACACTGATTATCAAAGGAAAATATACTCGACGCAAATCACCACCTGTCATCTCTATGACTCACAACTGAAATATTAGTGTCATAACCAATCCATAGTATGGGCTGCAAATCACGGTTTTGTCTCACAAATGTGACGGAATCACTGCAGAACCGATTCAACCTTAAGAAAGAATAAAAATTGATTATGGCAAAGCGAAAACGCTCACGCACATCACTTTCACTGATTCAGGCTGTCAGTGCAACATTTTTAACTATCATTGCTCTTGTTATAGCCCTTTCTGTCTCAAGTTTCAAAGGAATGGAACAGGTAGGGGAACAATTTGAAGACTTGTCGCAAAAAGCATTACCAATCGCGATGGCAAACGCAAAGTTAACCAGGAATGTATTGGAGATGGTTAAGCTACTCAACCATGGTATGCAGATTACTGAGCCGAAAGAGTTGCCTCTCATAAAAGAGCAAATCGACTCTCTTGCAACTCAAAGCACAACTTTGGTTGTGAAAGCGTCTGGTGTAGCTCAGCAACTCTCGGAGGAGTTAGACACCAAACTAGCGCGTTTACATAACATCACGCAGTCCATTTTGTTGAAGCAATCTTCGGTGATACAAATTCAAATGGATATTGATGCCGCTGTTGGTGGGTTTCGCTATGGGCTTAGCTCTATCGGTCCGGAAATGAATCGAATCAGTTCGTTTCTTAGTGCTGATAATCCTGAGTCGAGCGATGCCGCTAACCGTTTCATTGCTTCTGCAAGCTCAATGGAAAGTACGTTCTTAGTCATGATGATGCACTCAGAATTAAACAAAGCCGAAAAAGAATACCGAGAAATGCGAAATCGCATAGCAGGTATTAAACTCGCCTATGAAGACTTCCAATCTTTCCATCCTGAAGTAAGTGAATATGCAAGCTTAACCGCACCATATGAGATGGTGAAACAAGGCTTTAGTGAAAAGGGCGTGCTGCGTTTGATCCTCGCCAAACTAGAACAAGGGGAATTGCAACGTTCAGAGTTTAAACAGGCTTCGATGCTTGCGGATGAAACCATGCGGTTACTTGATCAAATCTCCCAAACCGCTGGTCAGTTGATCGATGAAAAAGAGCGGGTGGTCAACGAGACCATTGAATCGGTGAGCGTTGTGCTCGTGTTTGCGGCGTGTGTGATTTCTTTTATTATTCTGGTTACTTGGTTTAGTCTCAAGTCATGGACAAACCGAGGGTTAAGGAATGTACTAACGCGTCTTTCAGCACTTACCGAACATGATTTTCGTGACAAGGCAGAAGAAGTCGGCCCCTATGAACTGAAAGAAGTAGCACGAAAGTTGAATCAAGTAATCGATTCCACACATGACTCCATTCAAACGGTGACGCGCAATTGTGAAACGCTTTATCAGACGGCAGAAGTAAGTCACAGTGCAGCCGAACAAACAAGTGATGGGTTGGCAACACAAAATGAAGCGTTGTCGAGTATGATCACGACCATAACGCAGCTTGAAGCCTCTATTCGTGAAATAGCAATGGTGACAAATGCATCTTCACAGGACTCGCTCCTTGCAACCCAACACACTGAAAAAGGAGTTCAAGTCGTGGAACAAAACCGCGAACGTTTGGAGTCATTAGAAAGCTCTTTGGATGTAAATGAACAGTCAATGTTAGAGCTAGACCAGCGTGTTAAACAGATTCGTGAAATGGTGGATATGATCAGTGGGATCGCGGACAACACCAACTTACTTGCTCTCAACGCAGCAATAGAAGCTGCTCGTGCTGGTGAGCAAGGGCGTGGATTTGCGGTTGTCGCTGATGAAGTTCGCAAACTTGCAAGTGATACCTCTCAACAAACTACGAACATCCGAGAAATGATGAGCGAGCTTATTACTGCCGCAGAGCGTTCGCGCCAAGCAGTTAATGATTCAAGAGAAGAAATGACCCACGCGCTAAAGTCCAGTAATGAAGTGAAATCGACATTCTCTGATATCAACCTCGCGGTTAAGCACATTCAAGAACGTGTTGAGCAAATCTCAGTTGCTACAGAAGAACAAGAACGAGCGACGGCAGATGTATCTCAATCCATCACACATATTTCTGATCTTGGCGAACGCACAAAGCTGCAGCTTGAGCCTATGGTTGAGAGTTCTGAGCAAGTGGCGGAAATTGCCGGGCACCAGCAAGCAATGCTGCACAAGTATGAGCTTCATCAGACCAAGTAAATGAGATGTTTCCACCGACTAAAAGCAGAACCTCGGTTCTGCTTTTTTGTTACGGCTACCCATTCAATGGCTCCTATTTGCATTGCAAGAGTGAGTTACATCTCATCTCGTTCATTTCTAAAGGGTTTAGTTATCACAACGTGATGTTAATGCTTTGTTCGAGGGACTCGTTGACTAGAATGTCGCCAGAATTCAAAGGAACGAATCATGCAGTTATCACAAAGAGCCAGCCTCATACTAGTTAATCATCACCAAGAGCTTTTGCTTATCCACCGCGTTCGAAACGACAGACAGTATTGGGTTTTCCCTGTCGGCAGTGTTGAAGCAGGTGAGAAACCTGTTGAAGCTGCTAAAAGAGAAGCGCTGGAAGAAACCTCAATAGAACTTGGCTCGGTTAAGAAAGTTTTGGAACTCGAAAATCAAGGTCGCTTAGAAACCTATTTTCTTTCTTATGTAGGGAACTTAAAAGTGAAACTAGGGAGTGGGCCAGAGCAAATCAGAAAATCAGATGTTAATCAGTACCATTTGAAGTGGGTGCGTGTAGAGCAACTTCACTCGATTTCTTTTTATATCCAGAGAAAGCTAAAGCCTTTTGCTTGAACCATAAGGAGTGGTTTTGTGATCGATAAAGTTTGCCCCGTCGTTCTACGTAATCAAAATCAAGAGATCCTACTTTTTAAACATCCGTTGGCGGGTGTTCAGCTCGTCAAGGGCACTGTTGAAGTGTTTGATGAAAGTTACATCATAGCAGCCAAGCGGGAGCTCGCTGAGGAGCCTGGTATCACACATGTTCGTTCCGCACGATATTTATGCTCATGGGACAGTGGCTTTCAAAATCAAGTATGGCATTTTGTTTTGTGTGAGTGTACTGACCTCGCTAATTCATGACTGTTTCATACGCAAGACGATGGCGGACATGATTTCGCGTTCTTCTGGCACGATGTCGAGAGCGGCCTTCCCGCGAATGCACATACTGTGTTTCAGCGCGGGCTGGAAAAGGTACGAGAGTTGATAAACCAAGGCGTGATTTAAAGGAGGATTCTGTCATTGCATTGGCGGATTTGGGCGAAACGCCACAGCAAACACTATGCTTCTACTAGAAGCAAATAAAGAAGGTAGAGCAGCCGTTACTGTTCTCATCGTGTTGATAATGGCACTGTCGATCTCAAAAATGGCGATGAGATTACAAATGTTTAAGTGACTTCTATATGCTTTGCTCATTCATTCAGATAAGGAAACGGTAATGGATAAATTCGTCGTGTTTCTCTTATGCCTTTTTATGACAGTTGGCGGAGTGGTTCATGTTTATGACAACATTGT
The DNA here is from genome assembly GCF_033339195.1 of Vibrio sp. 811. Taxonomy (NCBI): domain Bacteria; kingdom Pseudomonadati; phylum Pseudomonadota; class Gammaproteobacteria; order Vibrionales; family Vibrionaceae; genus Vibrio; species Vibrio sp. 811. Next base: position 32,677 of record NZ_JAWOUB010000002.1, on the reverse strand, counting down.
TGGTGGCTTTTTACCTTACGATTTTGCGCCACGCTGGTTGAATATGTATTGGAGCGCTTTGGGACTATTGGACTTATTAGGAGCGTATCTATTGGTCAAGCATCGCCGCTCTGGCCTAGTCGTTATGTTATTGATTCTTATAACCAATGTTATCTTTAGTTCCCACGCTCACTATACATTAGAAATATTAGATAACAACGTCGCCCTACAAATGAAGACACTGTTTTTAGGGTTCTCATTTGGGGTATCTATCTGGTTATGGAATGCGCGAAAACATAGTCAATCGCGCCAAATATTTCGTTAATTATTATTTTCACAACACTCGATTAAGGATTGTAAACAGGGACTCGTTATGAACGATTTTAAAGACTTGGCCAGTTTTGCTGGTTTCAGCGTACTGACAGGTTTGAGCTTTGCCACCACTTTCTTCAGCCTTGCTTTTCTATACAGCTCAATAGAGGCACAGCAAGTAATGAACACCAATGCTTTGGCATGTGCAGTGCTTGGTGTTGTTGGTTTATTTGTTGGTATTACTCAGCTAAACAAAAAGCGTCAGCTAGCAGAAAACTAATCTGTTCTTACACATCATGAGGATGAAGTAGTGTTTAACAGGGGTTTAGGCTTGGTCTATTCGTTTTGTTGACATACTTCATCCAACAATATTTTTTCAACCATTACTTCTTCTCTTTATTGTAGCGAAAGGGCTGCGTTAAAAGCTTATCTAATCTTTGCTCTTCTTCGTCTCTAATTTCCGGCACACCAATAACAACATCATCATGACCCAACTTAGGCTGAGCTCGGTATGTCCCAAAAAAGCGGTCCCAAACTGAAAGGAAAAAACCAAAGTTTGAGTGGGTCTCTTTTACTATCACTGAATGGTGCACGCGATGCATGTCTGGTGTAACGATGACGTTTCGCAGTTTTTGGTCTATGGATAAAGCCAGTTTTGCATTACTGTGATTAAACATCGCGCTCGCATTAAGCACAATTTCAAATACCACAATTCCGATAGGTGAAACACCTAAGATAAACACGGCTGCAATTTTTACTCCCATTGAAATGATTATTTCGAAGGGATGAAAGCGTGCGCCTGTAGTGACGTCTATGTCGAGATCGGCGTGATGCATTCGGTGAATCTTCCACAGCGGCTTTACATGATGAAAGACAACATGCTGAGCGTAAATGACGAAATCAAGCAAAATGACGGTTAGAAAAATATTTAACCAAGCGGGGAGGGACAGAATATTCAGCAGCCCCCATTGTTGCTCCTGAGCTATGACCGCAGCTTGAAAGGCGGCGATAGGCATGATTAAAGCAATAACTAGGCTGTTAAAAGCGACCAATGACAAGTTATTGACCCAGCGAAACCTGCGCGAAGCGGTCAGTGTTTTTCTAGGCAATTTGTTCTCCCAAATGGCACAAAGCAATAATACGCCAAGGAAAAAGCCTAATCTGAGCCATGAGGGGTCTTGAAATGTCGTTTCTGTCACTGTCATTCCCTTATTTATTTCTTTATCTATGACCGAGATAAGAGTGAAATTATTTCAACACACTGCTGATGGGCTTATCTTGAGGCGAAACCATAATATCAGTAGAATCGCGCTCTACTTTTTACTTGGCATTACTTACCATGAGAATTCACGCTTTCCACCGTTTATATCAGTACCGACAATCTATCTCAACCAAGCCTTTCAACGCGCGTGGATGTAAAGTGGTTCGTTGCCAATATTGCCAGGTTTCTGAGCAACACTGTTTGTGCGACCTTCAGCCAAACATCAAGGCCAATATTGCATGTATGTTGATTGTTTCTGAAAACGAAGTGTTTAAGCCAAGTAATACCGGTCGTCTAATCGCTGATACGATTCAAGAGACTTACGTGTATCAATGGAACCGAACAGAACCGTCTGAAGAGATGCTAGCGCTACTACAGGATGACAGTTACCAACCGGTGATTGTATTTCCTGCAGACTATGTGGATGATCCCTCTCGTTTAATTGAAGATCTAGAGCCAGGGCGATTGGTAAAAGAAGATGTCGAGAACAAAAAATGGTTGCTGATCTTTATTGATGGTAGCTGGCGTGAGGCGCGAAAGATATTCCGTCGTTCTGATTTTCTTAAATCTTTGCCTGTGCTTTCCATTGAGCCGGAATCTCTGTCTGAATACATCATGCGCCGCTCCGAGAATGAGCAGCATCTTTCAACCGCCGAAGTCGCGACATTAGTTTTAAAACAAGCTGGTGAGCCGAAAGCTGCGGAATGCCTTCAACTGTGGTTTGAAGCCTTCAGAGAAACTTACATGCTGAGCAAGACTCGAGTCAAAAACGACCCTAACCAGCCACACTTGAAACGTTTCAAAGAGTGGATGAAAACCGAGAGCTGACTCTAAGGAATGAGCTTTTGTTGATGGTATGTTGTTCAACTGGCTTCGGTGAGGGGATAAATCTGCATTCGGTCACGGTTTGCAGGCGTACAGATATGGATAATGCCATCAGTTTATACTTTTGACTCTAGCCATTTTGAGAGTCGTTTGAAGCATTTTTTAGGAGAGAAATACATGTATTACGGCTTTGATGTCGGTGGCACTAAAATTGAATTTGGTGCATTTAACGAGAAGCTTGAGCGTGTAGCGACGGAACGTGTACCTACACCAACAGACAACTACGAGCTGCTGGTTGATACCATTGCGGAATTGGTGAATAAATACGATACAGAGTTTGGCTGCGAAGGTACGATTGGTCTTGGCCTACCAGGTATGGAAGACGCCGATGATGCAACGGTACTAACAGTTAACGTTCCTGCGGCAAAAGGCAAACCACTTCGTGCTGATCTAGAAGCTAAAATCGGTCGCAGCGTAAAAATTGAAAACGATGCAAACTGTTTCGCGCTTTCTGAAGCCTGGGACGAAGATCTTCAAGATGAACCATCTGTACTAGGTTTGATCCTTGGTACTGGTTTTGGTGGCGGCTTTATCTACGAAGGCAAAGTATTCTCTGGCCGCAACCACGTAGCGGGTGAGGTGGGTCACACACGTCTTCCTATCGACGCATGGTTCCACCTAGGCGAAAACGCACCATTACTGGGTTGTGGCTGTGGCAACAAAGGCTGTTTAGATAGTTACCTATCTGGTCGTGGTTTCGAGCTTCTTTACGCGCATTACTACGGCGAAGAGAAGAAAGCGATCGACATTATTAAAGCGCACGCAGAGGGTGAAGAGAAAGCAGTAGAGCACGTCGAGCGCTTTATGGAGCTGCTAGCGATCTGCTTTGCAAACCTGTTTACTGCAACAGACCCACACACCGTTGTACTTGGTGGCGGCTTATCTAACTTCGAATTGATTTACGAAGAGATGCCAAAACGCATCCCTAAACACTTATTGTCTGTGGCTAAGTGTCCTAAGATCATCAAAGCAAAACACGGTGATTCAGGTGGTGTACGCGGCGCTGCGTTCTTAAACATCAAGTAATGACTTAAACCTTACTCGATATAAAGTAAGAAGAAATTTAAAGCCCCGTTTAGACTTTCAAGGTTAAACGGGGCTTTTACTTATATACCGAAGTAACTTATATACCGAAGTAACTTGTATACCCAAGTAACTCATATACCTAAGTAATTTCGGTATGCTCGGGTATGGATCATGAACAAAAGTAGCATGCATAAAAAACTCACGACGAATCGTGAGTTTTCTGTTTGCAGCTAAGCTTATTTGTTCTTTTTGCCTACGCCCAGGTTTTCTTTTTGAGCTAGGGTGATTTTGCTAAAGCCTAATTTTCTGAAGTAGTTGTCGCGGTAGTTTCGCACCGCTTTAGTGTCAGACACTGCTTCGATTTGTTGCTCCATCTTTAGGAACTCAGTGATATCGATACCTTCGGCTTCTGCAACTGCTTCTTGAATGTTGCGGTGTTGCTGGTATGAGAACGTCAGTTCTTTGTCTTGGTCTTTGTAAGTGTAAAGAATGGTGCGAGCCATAGCTGTCTCTCTGAAAAGGTTTCTGTATATTAAACAAAAAGGCCAGACTCGCTGACCTTTGAATTTCTAGTTTGAGCTAGATTCTGCCTTGAAGTGGGATAATTGTCACGCTTTCTCCCGCTTTTACTGTATCAATAGCTGGGGAGATTTCGATCAAACAGTTTGCCTCACTCATTGAGCGTAAAATACCAGAGCCTTGCTTGCCTGTTGTACGAACGGTTAAACGGCCAGTTGCATCCAGTTCATAGACGCCACGGCTAAACTCGGTACGACCTTGGCGAGAGCGAAGGTTTTCAGTCGCGATGGCATTCACTTTCAGAGGCTTCCAGCCTTGTTCGCCTTGCATCTTACGCAGTGCAGGCTCAACAAAGTTGATGAATGAAACCATCACGGCAACAGGGTTGCCCGGCAGACCAAAGAACGGCTTGTTGTTGATTTGACCAAACGCTAATGGACGTCCCGGACGCATGTTGATTCGCCAAAAATCGATTTGACCAAGTTTATCCAAGGCAAGTTTGATGTAATCCGCATCACCAACGGATACGCCACCAGAAGTCATAACCACGTCCGCTTGCGCCGATGCGTTTTCCAATGCTTCAATCATTAACTGTTCGTTGTCTTCCAGAATACCGAAGTCTAAGCTCTCGCAGCCGAGCTTTTCAAGCATGCCCATGATGGTAAAACGGTTGGAATCGTAGATAGAATTCGCTTTTTGCTCTGTTCCCGGCGCTTGTACTTCGTCACCGGTGGAGAACACGGCAACTTTCAATTTTCGGAATACATTCGCTTCACCAAAGCCAAGCGAAGCGATCATGCCCATTTCTGGAGAGGCGAGGCGAGTGCCTGCGGTAAAGACGTCACTGCCGATAGCGAGATCTTCACCTGCTTGACGAACGTTTTGGCCTGCTTTGATATTCGCACCGTTAAAAGTGACCTTGTCACCTTCTTGAATGGCTTGCTCACGCATGACCACTGTATCGCCGTTACGTGGTGTTGGTGCGCCAGTCATGATCTTAACTGCTTGACCAACTTCCAGAGGCTGATCGTAAGCATGGCCCGCCATCACTTCAGCAACCACTTGGTAGCTATCACGGTCAACATCATCACTGCGGATGGCATAACCGTCCATCGCGGAGTTGGTGTATTGCGGCACATTTACTGGTGAAACGATATGTTCCGCAAGAACGCGGCCATAGGCGTTTTCAATCTTGCATGCTTCTATTTCCGAAACCGTGTTCACCAAAGAAAGGATTTTCTCTTGGCCTTGAACCACAGAAAGGAAAGCAGGAGAAAGTGTGTCGCAACATGCGGCTTCTTTCTCTTTGTTTTTTGGCGCTTTCGCTTCTTGAACGTATTGAAGAACAAATTGAGCGATGGCATCCAAATCATTGATGTTCATTTGAGGGAGCTCAGAATCTAACTCCGCACTGTCGGAAGCGATAGCAATGATGTTTTCATCGTTTGGATAAAGCCAAGGTTTACCCACTTCTTCACGATGCAATTCAATTTTAGGAAACGCGATGTTTTTGCAGCCTTCGACCAAAACCACATCAAGCATGTCTTCATCAAAACGTGTTAATAGGTATTCAAACTCCGCTTCGGCTTCTGGCGTTTCTGTCATTAACGCAAAACGGTTGCGAGAAGCAATCAGCATTTGAGATGCGCCAGCTTTGCGTAAACGGTAGCTGTCTTTACCCGGCTTATCGACATCGAAGTTGTGGTGCGCATGTTTTAGCATGCCAATGCGTAAACCTGCTTCGGTCAGCTTTGGCAATAGGGCTTCAAGTAGCGTGGTTTTGCCTGTGCCTGAATAAGCTGCAAAACCAAGAATAGGAATGTTTAGCGTGTGTTTCATGATTCTAATTGTCCAAATTGCGCCAGTTCTTCCGGAGTGTTCAAGTTGACGAAACAGTTTGGTGAGTCGCTAAAGTCAACGTAACTGGTGTTGCACTCTTTGTAGAGCAGAATGATTTTGCGGTCGCCACGTTCTAAAAACGCGGTGAGTTTTGGCAGTACGCGCTTGTGGTAGAGCGTAAAAACAGGTTGCTGATGGTCACCATCATGCGCGACCAAAATATCGCTGTCTTCTTTGACGGCCTGGCAGAAACGCTCGACAAGGTCGGTGTTAATTTGTGGACTATCGCAAGGTACAAATCCGACCCAGTCGGTTTCAGAATGCATCAAACCCGCGTGAATACCGCCCATAGGCCCAGGGAAATCTTTGAATTGATCACTAAATACGAAACCAAATTTGCTGTACGCATCTTGGTTTCGGTTGGCATTAATTAAAATGCGTGGAGTTTGTGGAGATAAACGTTCAATAACGTGCTCGATGAGTGGCTTCTGATTTAACTCAATCAGACCTTTATCTTTTCCACCCATACGGCTGGCTTGGCCACCAGCCAAAATGACCCAACTAGTTTGTGTTGGTTGAAGCATATGCATTCTCTTGGGATGTTTCTTTTGGTATGACATACAACAGAGGAGACTCTATCAAAGTCTTGTCTTTAATCCACCACTGTTTTTTACATAAGTCGGTCAGTGCGTTGGCCTGATGGCTTGTCACCACGATACTGGAACCACGATCCAAAAGATCTTTCGCCATCACCACCAATCGTTCAATGGATTCTTGGTCTAAAGACGCACTTGGCTCATCCATCAACAAAATCGACGGTTTTAAGATCCAAGCCCTTGCCATGGCAACGCGCTGTTTTTCACCGCCGGACAACACGGAAATATGTTCGTCCGCTAAGGTTTCTAAACCTACCATGCGCAGCGCGTGAATAACTTGAGCTCGCTTATCTTTTTGCGTGTCTTGTTGATATTTCACTCCATAGACTACGTTTTCATATACAGTGCCGTCAAAAAGGTAAGGGGATTGGTGGAGATAAATCACATCGACACGACCATTGCGACGCGTCAGTCTTTTTAGCCACGTATCTTTTGGCGCAACAACATCACCAGTAGAGGGTTTGAGCAAGCCAGCAAGGATTTTGAGTAGGGTAGTTTTGCCCACACCATTGTCACCCTTGAGATAAATGGCATCATTTGGGCCGATGGCTAACTCAGGGATGTGGAAAAGCACACGCTCTTTAAAGCGCATGGATAACTGTTCGGCGGTGATTTTTATAGTCATAATTCGCCTCGACATGGGGTTAATGGTGAGTCGTTTGTTTGCTTCATGTTCTATGTTCTGAGGTAGCCTTTGCCTCTCATGCTTGATAAGAAGAAGTTTAGAGCCAACGCTAAAGATAGTAATACAATTCCTAATGCAACTCCTTGCGCAAAAGCACCTTTACTGCTTTCCATTGCGATAGCCGTGGGAATATTTCGCGTCACGCCCATAATGTTCCCACCAACCATCATTGAGCAGCCCACCTCGGTCACGATACGTGAAAACCCTGCAATGATAGCCGCAAGTAGAGGAAAGCGGGTTTCCCAAATCATCGTAGCTGCCAAGCGCGGAATGGAGACGCCCAGCGTGATGGCAGTTTCCACTGCACGACGGTCGCTAGATTGTAATGCACCATGCATCATCGATACCAAAACAGGGAAGCAGATCACCATTTGGCCGAAGATCATTGCCTTCTGAGTGAACAGCATTTGCCAGTCTCCCCAAGGGCCAGCACGCGACAGCAACATGTACAGCAACAGGCCAATCACCACGGTAGGGACCGCTTGCAGCGTATTTACGATCGACAACAAAAACCATTTACCGCGAAAGTCGGTATACGCCAGTACAAAGGACATCAAAATAGCCGGCAATACCACTAGGGATATTGCCGTGATAGAAACACTAAAGGAGACCGCAACGATCTCCCATAGGTCTGCATCAAAATTCACCAGTAAGCGAAGCGCTTCCAGTGTTGTATCAGCAAGATTCATATTGCGTTATTTGCTCTCAGCATTCGCAACAAACAGTTGTTTACCGTTTAGGCGGAAACCATTGATAAGTTCCTGTCCGCGAGGGTTTACCAACCAATCACTGAATGCCTTCGCACCTTGATAGTTGATCGTTGGGTAACGCTCAGGGTTAACAAGAATAACTTGGTACGGGTTAAACAGTTTTTCATCGCCTTGGAACAGAATTTCTAGATCCAATTTGTTTTGGTAAGCCAGCCATGTGCCGCGGTCCGTCATGGTGTAGCCTTGCATTTCAGACGCCATGTTTAGAGTTGGGCCCATACCTTGACCTACGCTACGGTAGCCACCAAAGTTCGGTTCGATTTTAGTTTGAGCCCAGAAGCCCATTTCTTTTTTGTGCGTACCAGAATCATCGCCGCGAGAGATGAACGTTGCGTTTTTGTTTGCGATCTCTTTGAATACATCTAACACGCCTTCGTCATTTTTGATTGTTGCTGGGTCAGCTTTCGGGCCTACAATCACAAAGTCGTTGTACATTAGCTTGCGAGGTAAAACGCCGTAGCCTTTCTCAACAAATGCGCCTTCAGCTTTTGGTGCATGTGTCATCACCAAATCTACGTCACCGTTTTCGCCCATTTTTAAGGCTTTACCCGTACCTGCAGCAATAACATCGACTTTGTAGCCCGTGTCTTTTTCAAATTGTGGAAGCAGGTAATCAAGTAAACCTGAATGGTAAGTACTGGTTGTGGTTGCAAGGCGAACATGTTCTCCGTCTTGAGCAGAAAACGCAGAGTAACTTACAAGCGTGATAGACGTTGCAGCCAGAGTTAGCGCAATTTTTTTCATTTTTATGTGTTCCTTTCCAATGATTCTTTGGAATCTCTCCAGGTTTTAGGGAGAAGCCTTTTTGGACGAGAGCGATTAGCGTAATACGCAAGTTGTCTTAGGGTGTTGGAATAAGCAAACATCAACATCCTGAGATCACTTAAATGCGCTCCGTATCCACCTTATAGCAAACAAGATGCCAACCTTTTACAAGCTTAAAGTGCTTGGTTTATGCACTAAATCATGGGGTTATTTGCATAAAAGTTTGCGTTGGTACAAAATGTCGCACTTTTTGTAGGGTATCTCTGTTTAAACTTGGTACACTCTGTCCCATCGAAATCCATCTGGGGTAAATATGTCTACTCAATCCCATCTTAGTACAAACCAACAATATAGCGCCTTTTCCGTACTGGTCGTCGATGATGAATTAGGCATGCAAGCCATCTTGAAAAAGGCATTGGGTAAGCTTTTTTCACATGTCGATACAGCTGGTAGCATCGAAGAAGCAGAACAACTGCGTAATTCTCGACATTATGATCTGATCTTGCTGGATATTAATCTGCCAGGGCGTTCTGGAATTGAGTGGGAAGAAGCGTTTGAAGATGATGACAAACGTGCCGATGTGATTTTTATGACGGGTTATGCGGATTTAGAAATTGCCATTCGAGCGCTACAGCTCGGTGCTTCCGACTTTATCCTCAAACCATTCAACCTTGAGCAGATGTTAAAAGCGGTCAGTCGCTGTATGGATCGCCGTTTGAACGAACGCATGCAGTACGCCATGACACGCGATTACCAACGTCACAATACCTCAGAGATCATCGGCGGCTCAGAAAAAACGCGTCTGCTTAAGCAACTTATTAACCAATTTGCACCATCACGTGCTTCTGTTTTGGTGGAAGGTGAGTCGGGTACGGGTAAAGAGCTAGTTGCACGAGGTATCCACCAGGCGAGTGGGCGAACGGGCCCGTTTGTGCCAATCAACTGCGGTGCGATTGCACCAGAGCTTTTAGAAAGTGAGTTATTTGGTCATACATCGGGCGCGTTTACCGGTGCAAAAAAATCGCGTGAAGGTTTGTTCCGTGTTGCGAACGGTGGCACCTTATTTCTTGACGAAATCGGGGAGATGCCACTTGCAATGCAGGCATCATTATTACGTGTGTTAGAGCAGCGTACGATTCGCCCTGTCGGTTCAGAAAGAGAGATCAGTATTGATGTCCGTATCGTAGCGGCAACCAACCGAAACCTGCAAGAAGAGGTCAATCAAGGTAATTTCCGCAGTGACCTCTATTACCGTTTAAACGTTCTGAAAATTGAAGTGTGTCCGCTGCGAGAGCGCAAAACCGACTTATTTGAGTTGGTGCCATTTTTCAGCAACATGCTGACGCGCGAGCTCGGTATGCCTGCGCCCAAATGGGCGCACGAGGACATGGAAGCCATGAGTGAGTACGATTGGCCGGGAAACATTCGTGAGCTGAAAAACTTGATTGAGCGTTGTATCTTGCTTGGCAAACCACCTGCACACTATTGGCGAGAGCTGAATGGCGGGCATTCACTGCCTAATGTATCGATTACTGTTTCTCACTCAGCTGAGTTACCAACCTTTAAAGAAGGCAAAGAATTTACTGGCGAGGGCTATCCAAACAGCTGGACGTTAAAAGAAGTCGAGAAAGCACATATTAAACAAGTCGTTAACTTGCACGAAGGCAACAAATCAGCCGCTGCTCGCGACTTGGGCGTAGCTCGCAAGACCTTAGAACGTAAATACAAAGAATGGGATTCTGAGGATGAGGAATATGCCGACTAACGGCCCACAGCACAAAGGATTGTCAAAATGGACGCACCGTTTTAAAACCATGGTGCGTTATCGTTTGTTATTCTTAACCTCTGCGCCGATTTTCCTCACGTTGTTAGCTCTGATCGGCATTACCATTTATTGGTCTATTCATTACACGTGGCAAAATGCGCTGCTTGATGTCTCGGAACGTCTTGGTGTTGCAAATAACAGTGTAACGTTGTTACAGCAAAAGCAAGCCAATTACGTGCGGGCGTTTGCCGATTCGTACGATTTCCGTATTCGCATTAATAAAGGAACGCCACAAGGTGACCTGCAAAAGTGGGTCACAGAGCAGAAGAAAAGATATGCTTTAGATTTTCTCTCTTTCCAACGCGTTAATTCCATGGAAAACAAATTCCGCTTTATGGATCTCACCAAGCGCGAATCGTTTTTTGATGTACTCAATAAAGAAGAACTCGAACGCCTCGATCCTGAACTCGCCAAACGAGCAGAAGTGCCTATTCTTGCTGATGGTGACAGGGAGGCGCGTGGGCTAGTCAGTCGAACCGTGATTCCGGTATACAGCCAAGCGAACGATTTGATCGGCTTTCTGGATGGTGGTTTGCTCCTTAACAATAGTACAGTGCTGGTGGATCAAATCCGCGATCTCATATACTTAAGTGATAATGACCGCCTTCGCCCTGTGGGTACGTTGACGGTATTTCTCGATGATTTGCGTGTGAGCACCAACGTTCCTTTAGACAGCGATCATAGGCTAGGGCGCGCCATAGGCACTCGCGTGAGCGCAGAAGTGTATAACCAAGTACTTTCGAAGGGTGAACAGTGGGTTGATCGCGCTTATGTGTATGACGCTTGGTATATTACGGCGTATCAACCAATCAAAGACCAATACGACAATGTTATTGGTATGCTTTATACGGGTTACCTCATGTGGCCATTCGTTAAAGCCTACATGACCAACATTGCCGAAATCAGCTTGATTACGGTTATGTTATTGCTGGTTTCTGGCGTGATGGTATATCGCGGTTCTTATGATCTGTTTCGACCGATCGAACGCATTCACAAAGTGGTGAAGCAGGTCCAACAAGGTAAAGAAAAACGGATTGGCCCGTTAGGATTAGATGCCGATCATGAACTTGCGCAGTTAGCCAGACAGTTTGATGATATGTTAGACGCGCTAGAAGAGCGCAAAATTGAACTGAAAAACTCCGCAGCTCAACTTGAATGCAAAGTTCAAGAGCGTACGGCAAGCCTGAGAGAAAAAACCCAAGATCTTGAACTGCATATTCAATTGCTCAACCAAACCCGCGACAAACTCGTTGTTCATGAAAAACTGGCAGCACTGGGAGAACTCACCGCGGGGATTGCTCACGAAATTAATAACCCAACCGCCGTGATTCTTGGCAACGTAGAATTGATCCATTTTGAATTGGGTGACGATGCAAGTCGAGTACAAGAAGAAATTGATGCGATTCACGCGCAAATTGATCGTATCCGCAATATCACGCGCAGTTTATTGCAATACAGTCGCCAAGGTGGTGTTCAAGATGAAATCACTTGGCAACATGTCAATCCTATCATTGATGAAAGCATCACCTTGGTTAAAACGGGCACCAAGAAACGCGACGTCGAGTTTGTGACTGACCTACAAGCGCATACGTCAGTTGAGATAAACCGCCATCATTTGCTACAAATCTTAGTTAATTTGCAAATGAACGCCATTCACGCAATGAGCGGTAAAGGAACTTTAACAGTAGTCAGTGAAGACTGGATTGAAGAGGGCGAAGTGAAAGGAGCCGCGATTCATGTTATCGATGAGGGCTGCGGTATTAAACCAGAAAACTTGAGTCGAATCTTCTCGCCATTTTACACAACTAAACGAGAAGGCACAGGGTTAGGGCTATCGGTCTCCCAAAGTATTCTCAGCCAAACGGGTGGTGAGTTAAAAGCAGAGTCTGAATGGGGAAAAGGCAGTAAATTCAGTATTTATTTACCTAAAAAAGCCGAACTGATCCTAGAGGTGACGAACATCGCTTAGTCACTTTTTTGAAGTATTAATGGAAAAAGAGTCACTGACGATAGTGGCTCTTTTTTGTATTTAATGACGCATTTATGTTCACGCTTTTGCTTCTTAGAAGCCTTACAATGATTTCACTTGGAGTGAATTAATAAAAACAACACTTGCAGTATGTAGCATGAACAAGTACCGTTGCCCGGTTTTTCTAAATACACCCCAATTGCTAAGGTAAAGGTTTTGATCTCCACAGCGAATATTACTCAACAATTCGGCGCTAAGCCGCTATTCGAAAACATTTCAGTTAAGTTCGGCGAAGGCAATCGCTATGGCTTAATTGGAGCTAACGGTTGTGGTAAATCAACCTTTATGAAGATCCTCAGCGGCGAGCTTGAGCAAACCAGTGGTAACGTAAGCTACGATCCAAACGAGCGCGTTGCAAAACTGAACCAGGACCAGTTCGCTTACGAAGAATTTACTGTAATCGATACCGTTATCATAGGTCATAAAGAGCTATGGGAAGTGAAGAAAGAGCGTGACCGCATCTACTCACTTGCTGAAATGAGCGAAGAAGACGGCATGAAAGTGGCTGACCTAGAAGTTCAGTTTGCGGAAATGGACGGCTACATGGCAGAAGCCAAAGCGGGCGAACTTCTTCTTGCGGTGGGTATTCCAATGGAGCAGCACTTCGGTCTAATGAGTGAAGTAGCACCAGGCTGGAAACTTCGTGTGCTTCTAGCGCAGGTTCTATTCGCAGACCCAGATGTGATGCTTCTTGACGAACCAACCAACAACTTGGATATGGACACTATCCGTTGGTTGGAAGACACGCTAAACGCACGTAACTGCACAATGATCATCATCTCGCACGACCGTCACTTCCTAAACTCAGTATGTACGCACATGGCTGATTTGGATTACGGTGAGCTACGTGTTTACCCAGGTAACTACGATGAGTACATGACTGCGGCTTCTCAAGCTCGCGAACGTCTACTAAACGACAACGCGAAGAAGAAAGCACAAATCGCTGAGCTACAAACGTTCGTTGCTCGTTTCTCTGCAAACGCATCGAAAGCAAAACAAGCGACATCTCGTGCTAAGCAAATCGACAAGATCAAACTGGATGAAGTTAAAGCGTCTAGCCGTCAAAACCCATTCATTCGTTTCGAACAGTCGAAAGAGCTGTTCCGTAACGCTCTGATTGTTGAAAACCTAAGCCAAGGATTCGAAGAGGACTTGTTCTCAGACTTCAATGCAATTTTTGAAGTGGGTGAGCGCGTTGCGATCATCGGTGAGAACGGTGTGGGTAAAACAACACTTCTAAACACGCTTGCTGGTGTGCTTGAACCGCGTGCGGGTGAGTACAAATGGTCTGAAAACTCAAACATCGGTTACTACGCGCAAGACCACGCGCATGACTTTGCAGAAGACATGAACCTAACGGATTGGATGGGTCAATGGCGTCAAGAAGGTGATGACGAGCAAGTCGTTCGTGGTTTCCTAGGTCGTATGCTGTTTGGCCAAGACGACATTAAGAAGTCAGTAAAAGTACTGTCTGGTGGTGAACAAGGTCGTATGCTGCTTGGCAAGCTGATGATGCACAAGCCAAACATGTTGCTAATGGACGAACCAACCAACCACATGGATATGGAATCGATCGAATCTTTGAACACTGCGCTTGAGCAATACAAAGGCACGTTGTTCTTCGTATCTCACGACCGTGTATTCGTAGACTCACTAGCAACGCGTATTATCGAAATCCGCGATGGTAAAATCACAGACTTTAAAGGCACTTACTCTGAGTTCCTAAAATCTCGTGGTGTTGACGCGTAATTACTCGCAAAGCGTTTAAAAAGCAAAAGCCTCGCTATTTAGCGAGGCTTTTTTGATATTTGGCCTTAATCCTTAAACTGACCGGTTATATACGCATAGAGCCCGACCACGCCAAAGGTAATAATCATAGAAAGCATGATACCGCTGGGCGTAAGCAGAAAATTCCACAATTGGTCATTATTCATAGTCCACATCCTCTGTGAATCCGCATTATTGGTTTTAGTTTACACTGAAAAGGTGTTATTGGTTGCCTTTTACATCAAATTCAACCTTGTCGGCTCCTGTAAACACTTGGAAGCGCAAACCTTTCGCACGCGCAATGGTTGTAATACCAAATTGCTTCGCTAGATCTAACCCCATTTGAGTAACGCCAGAGCGAGAAAGCAGAACAGGAATGCCCATTTGAGCCACTTTAATCACCATCTCTGATGTAAGGCGACCAGTTGTGTAGAAAATTTTATCTTCACCTGTTTCTTCTTTGAGCCACATCTCACCTGCAAGTGTATCCACTGCGTTGTGACGGCCGACATCTTCCACAAATGACAACACTTCATTACCTTTGCAAACCGCACAGCCGTGTACTGCGCCCGCTTTTTTGTAGGTGTCGTTGTAATGAGTTAACGCTTCCAGCGCAGAATAAATTTCTGACTGCTTAAGAGGAACTTGAGGCACTTGATAATTTTCAAGCTGCTTCATCACGTTGCCATACATAGTGCCTTGGCCACAACCTGAGGTGACGGTTTTCTTTTTCAGGGCGCCTTCTAAGTGTTCAGTGTTTTCTTTAGTAATCACCGCTGCGGAATGCGTTTCCCAGTCAATAATAACGGATTCAATCGCGGCTGGGTCGGACAGGAAGCTTTGGTTTTTTAAATAACCCAGTACTAGTGCTTCTGGACGCGAACCTAGCGTCATGAGCGTGACCACTTCTTTCCAGTTCAGCATGACCGTAAGAGGACGCTCGCACGCGATTTGCTTTGTCAGTTTTTCGCCGTACTCGTCGTACACATCGACTTCAATGGTTTGCAGGGGATTTTCACTGGTTTTAATAATGTTTGGTTTCAGCACAGTCGTGTCCTAGTGATTAAGAGCGTTAGGTTGCTACGCATTTTAGCTTGTTAAGTGGCTAGCAAATCTCATTCCAAAATAGCGGTTCCCACAGAAATTGCGAGGTTTTATGTCAACAATGCATTAAAACTGCGAGTTCGCAGTAATGACACATCAATACATTTGAGTTTCGTCTAGTTTGGTACTTATAGCCTGAGGGAGTATATAGACTAAGTTATATCAGCTTGGCGCGTTTATTGCTTCGAAGACAATAAAAATGGTCGAAAACGGGGGCAAAATGTCCTGTGTGTTTTCAGACCAAAAATAGAAAGACTGGGTGAGTTATGTCGGATAAGAAAGATTTCGAAAAAAATTACGAAAAGACTGAGGATACATGGCCAATCGGCGTAGAGCTTGTTGAGCATGAGATCAGTACAGGGATTTGGGTGACAACCCAATGGCAGTTGACAGGATTTGCGCTGAATCCGACGGAAGAAACTCCAGATGTTTGTCCGTTGCAATTACATAAAGATGAACGTACAGACTACCGCTTTAACTTAAGCTCTCTGCAACCTAAACTCTTTTTAGTGATGGATAACGTCGAGTCTGGTGAAAAACCAGCGATACAGTTACTGACGGCTTCACAATCTGTTGCGGCGCAATATATGGATGGTGATAACCTTGTACTATCTAACGATATGCCGTTAGCCGTTCAGGCTTGGATGGAAGCCTTTATCGGTCGCCACGGTGAGTTGTTAGAAGTAAGACGTAAGAAACGCAAAGGAGCGGGCAGAGCAAATGGCAACTAGTTTTTTAAGCCGTTGGTCGAAACGTAAGTTAGAAGAATCCTCCCAACATGATGAAGAGATCACGCCGATAGCAGAGACGGCGCAATCCGAAGATAGTGTCACAGCGCTTTCAAACGCTGACGAAAGCTCAGATGCTTTGAACGTCAATGAGGATAGTCAGGCTCCAGACATTACCGCGAGTGTAGAGACTGAAAAAACCGAAGAAATGTCTGTGGCGCAACTGCTGGTTTCTGAAGCCTCAGAAAGCGTCAAGAAAGCTGCGCTGCGCAAAATGTTCTTGTCCGAAGAATTTAACGTGCGTGACGGCCTAGACGATTACGATGATGATTACAGTAACTTAAAGTCACTTTCTCAAGACGTCGCTGAGACGCTGCGTGATTGGGTTAAAGACAAAGTGGAAGACGAACCAGACGCTGAAACTGCGCAAGGGTCTGAGCTTAACGCTAACGATATCGCATCTGGGGTAGTTGAAGACGCAGAGTCAAACACCGACAAAAGTGGCCAAATTACTCAAGATGAAAATGAACTGTATATAAATACAGTTCCTGGCGAAAGTGATACTTTTGCTGAAGAATCACAGCCTAACGAGGTGAGACAAAATATACCACACAAAGAATAGGTACATTTTGACTAAACACTCAATGAGCCGGCTGAGACAAAATGTCTCAACCGGTTTTTTTATCCCTACTATTTGTCAGTAAAATTGATAACCTATTGATTTTTAGTTGATATTTTATTGGCATGACACTTGCTATCTGTTGCTCAATACCAATCTGGTTGAAGTTAGTACGGACGCACTGCGTAGTATTCATCGCCTATAGATGGCGGAATAAGAATGCTCATTGATAAGTTAATCAGCAGAATCTCCGGCGCTAACTACACTAAGAGATGGAAAAGACTATCCATGTTCATAAATGGAATTGAGCAATGCTGAAACAATTATTAGAACAAGCAACTTCCAATAACGGTAAAGCGAGGCTGTACGCTTTCGAAAATACCGTAGAGTTGACCAATCTTATTCCACCAACCGTAAGCTATGAAAGCGGTGGTAATACTTTGATTGTGGGCCCAACAGCAATCATCGAAAGTGCGGCAGCGCAATTGTCGCAAATGAACAGCCTAACGCTGCTTTCTACCGATGGCGAAAAGGGCACAAATCCCGAGCTTTATTACGCCAATTCGGTTCAGGTTTCAGGGTTCTTAGGTACGTTTGAAGTTCTGATTGAAAATCATGGTTCGACCAACAATCTTGCCAAGGTCGCGATCAATAGCGATTGTTTCGATATCGTACTCGATCTTTGCCTTAACAGCTGCATGTCGGAAGAAGTCCCAGTACCGGGCTACTACCCAGTAGGTCGTGGCTATCCGAAACTGGCTGAAGCGTTGGAAGAGATTCCAACCTTAATGGGGACGTTCGATAAACCGAAATTCTTCCGTTTAGATACCGATTTATGTGCACACAGCTCTCGTGGCGTAAAAGGTTGCGAACGGTGTGTGGATGCTTGTCCGGCAGGGGCACTATCGAGTGAAGGCAGCGACAAAACGGGCCATCGCATCGAGATCAACCCATACCTATGTCAAGGCGTGGGTACTTGTGCTACAGCGTGTCCGACAGAAGCGATTCATTACGCACTGCCAAACCCTGAAGATACGCAAAAGTTTATTGAACGTACGCTCGCCAACTATGAGCAAGCGGGTGGTTTAGATCCTATCGTATTGATTTGCAGTTCTCGCCACGAGAGCTACAACGTGATGGCACTGAAAGCACTGCCAGATAATGTGATTCCAATTGTGGTGGAAGAACTGCCTTCGGTTGGTATTGATACTTGGTTCGCCGCGCTTGTGAATGGTGCTACTCAGGTGCTGTTTGCGGCTTCACGTTTTATGCCTCAAACCATTATTCGTGTGCTTAATAGCGAAGTAGGTATTGCTCAAGAGCTGCTCGGTCAGCTTGGTATCGCCAAAGAAACCATCGACATTCTGTATCTAGAGTCACTACGTGAAGGTGCTCCGACACTTTGTACCGAGTCTTTTGATTTGGCATTAGGAGACTTGCAAGGCAACAAACGTCAGCGTCTATTTACGGCGTTGGATGCGTTGTCCGCATCACGTATTCCAGTCGAGAACATTGTTGAACTTCCAGCGAACGCACCTTACGGCACAGTCTCTTGTGAAAGTAAAGGTTGTACGTTGTGCATGAGCTGTGTGGCTGTGTGTCCAACACGTGCATTGCATACGGACGGTCGATCTCCGTCGCTTAAATTCGTCGAGCAAGACTGCATTCAATGTGGGCTGTGCGAGAAAGCGTGTCCAGAGAAAGTGCTGACGCTTACTCCTCGTATGAACTGGGTGAAAGAAGAACGCCAGAAAGCGGTTGTGATTCATGAAGAAAAGGCAGCCGAGTGCATTCGTTGTCACAAGCCCTTTGCTCCGCAATCGATGATCGACATGCTACAAAACAAGTTACGCGGTCACTCTCATTTCTCTGATGAAGCGGCGATCAATCGTATCGCGATGTGTGAAGACTGCCGTGTGATCGACATGTTTGAGTCGATGGCAGAAGACCCAATGAAACAATTAAAATACTAGGAGCTCGCAGTGGACACACAACAAGAACAAACACTGAGAACAGACATTTATCTCGTTCTATCTGCACTTTTTCGTAGTGCGCCTAGTGATGAAATGCTGGCGTTCCTGAAATCGCTAGAAATTGAGCCGTCTGAGAGCGCGATGCAAAAAGCTTGGCTCGCACTGCAACAAGCCGCGAACGAAGCGCAGCGAGAAGCGTTAGAAGAAGAATATCAAGATCTGTTTATTGGCATTGGACGTGGTGAAGTTGTGCCATTCGGATCTTGGCATCGTACTGGCTCGATGATGGAAAAGCCGTTAGCGGAAATTCGTCGCGATTTGGATCTTTTAGGCATCGAACGAGAAGAGAGCGTGAAAGAGCCTGAAGACCATATTTCTGCACTGTGCGAAGTGATGGCAATGCTGACAGGTGAAGAGGAAGAACTTCAACAAGCGGTGTTTAACAAACACATTGCCCCTTGGTTCCAATCTTTTACGCGCCAACTAGAGAGCGCCGAAAGCGTGAACTTCTACAAGCCAGCTGCACAGCTTTGCGATGCATTTTTAACGTTAGAGCAAGTCCGCTTTAGCGTGAACACCAAAAGCAGTAAGAACAAATTAAAAATTGATGTGAAAAACGTCACTGATTACGAGTAATCGAGCAGTACTTGGTCATATCGATAGAGAGGCATGAGTCTCCAAAGATCTACCGTAAGGTAAGGAAGCAATGATGAAAGATAATAAAGAAATAAACACAAGCCGTAGGGATCTCCTAAAAGGCTTCACAACCGCTGCCGTTGCCGGTGCTGTTGTTGCGGGAACCACGAAAGTGGCCGTTGCTTCAGAAACGGTTGAGCCTTCTGAAAACGACGTGAAGAAGAAAGGGTATCGTGAAACTCAACACATTCGCGATTACTACGACACACTTTAGGAGATAACGGATGAAACTTGTCAAACGCTCCGACAGTGTGAGCAAAGAAACGAACCAGCTTGGCGTATCTCGTCGTGCATTCATGAAAAACACTTCGCTTGCCGCTGGTGGCGCAGTGGTTGGTGCTAGTCTATTCGCACCGGGAATGATGAAAAAAGCGCAAGCAAAATCAGTCGATCCAGAAGCGAAAACAGAAATAAAACGTACTATCTGTTCTCACTGTTCAGTGGGTTGTGGTATTTACGCAGAAGTTCAAAATGGTGTTTGGACGGGTCAAGAGCCTGCATTCGACCACCCATTTAACGCCGGTGGACACTGTGCAAAAGGCGCCGCACTGCGTGAACATGGCCACGGTGAGCGCCGTCTTAAATACCCAATGAAGCTTGAAAACGGTAAGTGGAAAAAGCTTTCTTGGGATCAAGCGATCGAAGAAATCGGTAACAAGGTGATGGACATCCGCAAAGAGTCTGGCCCTGATTCGGTTTACTTCTTGGGAAGCGCAAAGCACAGCAACGAACAAGCGTACTTGTTCCGCAAAATGGCATCACTTTGGGGTACGAACAACGTTGACCACCAAGCGCGTATTTGTCACTCAACAACCGTGGCGGGTGTAGCGAACACTTGGGGTTACGGTGCGATGACCAACTCTTTCAATGACATGCACAACTGTAAGTCGATGCTATTCATTGGTTCAAACCCAGCTGAAGCACACCCAGTAGCGATGCAGCACATTCTGATCGCAAAAGAGAAGAACAACTGTAAGATCGTCGTAGCGGATCCTCGTCGTACACGTACGGCAGCAAAATCGGATCACTATGTATCACTTCGTCCTGGTTCTGACGTAGCATTCATTTGGGGTGTGTTGTGGCACATCTTCGAAAACCAATGGGAAGATAAAGAGTTCATCCGTCAACGTGTATTCGGTATGGATGAGATCCGTGCTGAAGTGGCGAAATGGACGCCAGCAGAAGTTGAGCGCGTAACAGGCGTAAGCGAAGAAGACGTTTACCAAACAGCAAAACTGCTTTCTGAAAATCGCCCAGGCTGTATTGTTTGGTGTATGGGTGGTACTCAGCATACTACTGGTAACAACAACACACGTGCTTACTGTGTGCTTGAGCTAGCGCTTGGTAACATTGGTAAATCAGGCGGCGGCGCAAACATCTTCCGTGGTCACGATAACGTACAAGGCGCAACCGACCTTGGCGTGCTCTCTGACACGCTACCGGGCTACTACGGCCTTTCTGAAGGCGCTTGGCGTCATTGGTCAAAAGTGTGGGAAATCGATTACGAATGGATCAAAGGTCGTTTCGATGACAACGCTTATAGCGGTCAGAAACCAATGCACAGTGCAGGTATTCCTGTATCTCGTTGGGTTGATGGTGTACTGGAAAACAAAGACAACATTCGTCAACGCGAAAACATACGTGCAATGTTCTACTGGGGACACGCAGTGAACTCTCAAACACGTGGTGTTGAGATGAAAAAAGCGATGCAGAAGTTGGACATGATGGTGATTGTGGACCCATACCCAACGGTTGCTGCGGTAATGAACGACCGTACCGACGGCGTTTACCTGCTTCCTGCAACAACACAGTTTGAAACACACGGCAGCGTTACCGCATCTAACCGCTCTCTACAATGGCGTGATCAGGTGATTGAACCTTTGTTTGAATCAAAACCAGACCACGAAATCATGTACCTGCTTTCGAAGAAACTGGGCTATTCCGATCTTCTGTTCAAAAACATCCGTGTTGAAAACAACCAGCCGGTGATTGAAGACCTAACGCGTGAATTCAACAAAGGCATGTGGACGATTGGTTACACAGGCCAAAGCCCAGAGCGTTTGAAAGCGCACCAACAAAACTGGCATACGTTCCACAAAACCACATTGGAAGCGGAAGGTGGCCCTGTCAACGGTGAAACCTATGGTCTACCTTGGCCATGCTGGGGCACACCAGAAATGAAACACCCAGGTACACACATTCTGTACGATACGTCTAAGACGGTTGCAGAAGGTGGCGGTAACTTCCGTACGCGCTTTGGTGTGGAATTTGAAGGCAAGAGCCTTCTTGCAGAAGACAGTTATTCGAAAGGCTGTGAAATCAAAGACGGTTACCCAGAGTTCACTGACAAGTTGTTGAAACAACTTGGTTGGTGGGACGACTTAACTGCTGAAGAGAAAGTGGCATCAGAGGGTAAAAACTGGAAGACTGACCTTTCTGGCGGTATTCAGCGTGTCGCGATCAAGCACGGTTGTATTCCATTTGGTAACGCGAAAGCGCGTGCGATTGTTTGGACGTTCCCAGACCGTGTGCCACTGCATCGTGAACCACTTTACACACCACGTCGTGACCTTGTAATGGATTACCCAACTTGGGAAGACAAAGATGCAATCTTCCGTGTTCCTACGTTGTATAAATCCATTCAAGAGCAAGACAAATCGGGCGAGTACCCAATCGTTCTGACTTCTGGCCGTCTGGTTGAATACGAAGGTGGTGGTGAAGAGACGCGTTCAAACCCTTGGCTTGCCGAGCTTCAACAAGAAATGTTTGTTGAAGTGAACCCGAAAGACGCGAACGATCTTGGCTTTAGAGATGGTGATGATGTTTGGGTTGAAGGTGCAGAGAAAGGACGAATCAAGGTGAAAGCGATGGTAACACGTCGTGTGAAACCTGGTTTGGCGTTCATTCCGTTCCACTTTGGCGGTAAGTTCGAAGGTGAAGACCTACGCCCTAAATACCCAGAAGGTACACAACCTTACGTTGTTGGCGAATCGGCTAACACGGCAACCACTTACGGTTACGACCCGGTTACCTTGATGCAGGAAACCAAAGTAACCCTATGTAACATTCGTAAAGCGTAAGGAGTCTGACAATGGCACGAATGAAATTTCTATGTGACACCAAACGCTGTATCGAGTGTAACGGCTGTGTTACTGCATGTAAGAACGAAAACGACGATGCGCTTGAATGGGGCATTCAACGTCGCCGCGTGGTAACACTAAACGACGGTGAAGCTGGTGAAAACTCTATCTCTGTTGCTTGTATGCACTGTACCGATGCGCCTTGTATGGCAGTTTGTCCAGCTGATTGTTTCGAACATACCGAAGACGGCATCGTTCTTCACAATAAAGATCTGTGTATCGGTTGTGGTTACTGTTTGTTTGCTTGTCCGTTTGGCGCACCTCAATTTCCTAAACAAGAGGCGTTTGGTGAACGTGGCAAAATGGATAAATGTACTTTCTGCGCGGGCGGCCCAGAAACAGAGCCTGGCTCTGAGGAAGAACGTCAAAAATACGGTGCGAACCGTATCGCAGAAGGCAAGTTACCGATGTGTGCATCGCTTTGTTCAACCAAAGCGCTGCTTGCGGGTGACGCAGAGAAAGTCTCTGACATTTTCCGTCAACGTGTGGTAGAACGCGGCGCGAAAAACGCAGGTTGGACAGACGGAAACGATCTTTCTTACGATGCGACGAAAAGCTAAGTAAGGAGAGGCACATGTTAAACACGCTTAAACGTGCATCTCTAGCAATGCTGTCAATGATGACGGCATTGCTGCTGACTTTCGCAATGCCTGCTTCAGGAGAGGAACAATCTTCTAAAGTTATTCAACAGGAGATCACGCAACTCGCCGGGGCAGACTATTGGCGCGAAGTCAGAGAGGGGCAAGAAGGCTACACCACGTCCCAATCGCCAGAACATGGCGTATTGATCAGTAAACCTGGTGAGACTTGGTACATTCTAAAAGAGAAATGGATGTCTCCTGCTGGTGCTGTCGCGATTTTCGGCAGTATCGCGATGGTTATCATGGCTTACGTATTCGTTGGTCCTTTGATGCTTAGCAAGCCGCGTACTGGTAAAAAGATGAAGCGTTGGTCTCGTTTAGACCGCGCGCTTCACTGGAGTATGGCGTTTACATTCTTAACGTTGGCATTCAGTGGTTTGATGCTGGTTTACGGTAAGCACTTCTTAAAACCGTACGTTCCTACTGAGTTCTGGGGCTTTATCGTCATGTTGGCGAAGCAGTACCACAATTACATGGGACCATTGTTCTTCATTTTACTGATGCTCGTGCTCTTTAAATGGTGGCGCAAGTCGATTCCAAACATGACAGATGTTCGTTGGTTTATGAAAATGGGCGGCATGGTTGGTAAACACAAAGGCACACATCCGTCAGCTGGTTTCTCAAACGGTGGCGAGAAGGCAATCTATTGGTTGTTGATCTTCTTTGGTGCTATCGCGGCAGTGAGTGGCTTAGTTCTGGACTTTCCTATCTTTGGCCAAACTCGCCGTGACATGGAGCTTTCTAACTTAGTTCATGCGATTTCGGCACTGATTCTAATCTGTGGCTTTATCTTCCACATCTATATTGGTCTATTCGGTATGGAAGGTGCGTTAGAAGGCATGGTGACTGGTGAAGTTGACGAGACATGGGCGAAAGAACACCACGATCTTTGGTATGAGGAAGTGAAGTCCAAAGAAGCGATGGGCGAAACAGATACGGCACAAACGGAAGTAAAAGGAGCGAAAGCGAATGAACAAACCTCATAATGGGATTTGGGTTGCGTACATCCTGAGCTGTCTGACCCCGTTTACGTTTCTGATCTCAGGCGTTATCGCAATTATCTATGCGGGTTACCGATTAGATAAGGGAGAAGACAGCGACGTAGTGATTTCTCATTACTACGGTTTAATTCGCACCTTCTTTCTCTACCTGACGTTTTTTGTTGTGTTGATCGTCACCGTCGCGACTTCTAACGGTGTACTCGTTGGCGTGAGTGATTATTGGTTGCATAGTACTTTGCTTGAAACCATCGCTTACTTTATTCCTTGGGTAGGGATGGTGTTTGCTGCATTAGCCATCTTGGTGTGGTTTATGAGAATGTTTCAAGGGATGCAGCAACTGCTCAATAACCAACCACACAGACCATCGACAGGTCCAAACCTTTAATCAGTATTCTTTAAGCAAAACCGCCGTAATAGGCGGTTTTTTTGTTGCTGTTTTGTCTCAAATATGAAGCGTTGAGTCGCAGTGGTGATACTTGATGCAACTTATTGAGTGAATTTACGTAACTGGGCAGAAAATCATAGTTAAGTAAGAAACATGTAAAAAAATCGCGTCACGATGAGACATTAGTCTCACTCACGCTATTGTTCATTTACTCAGGATTCATCGTCCCGTTAAAGTACGCTGCGCTCAGAAATTCAAAGAGTTGCATACGTGAAAATTGCCATCAATACATTCAGTCTACGCATACAGAGGAATCTCTATCGGAGGATGTTTGATTAAGGCATCTTGCTCTCACAAATAAAAAGAGCGAAACGAGCATTAAATGATGCGGCAAGGTAAGAAAAGGACAAACACGTTACGGCTATGATCCCTCAATTCGTCATTCCTATCACGAATCGCTTTGGCGAAAGTTATCACTTCTCTGGTCAGTTACTTACTAGCGGCGAACCTAAAACATTCGTGACCAAACAAGAGGCAATAGAGTTTCTTGAGAGCTTTGGTGAGCTTGACCTTCGCTCTGTCGAGGATTTGTTCTATACGATTGGTCAATTCAAGCCAAACATACCTGACGGTGAGCTTACTTCCCAACACTATAATTCAACGTTTGCCAATGCTTTGGTGAACGGTGACTTGCATGTTGCTCGAATTGTACCTACCGGCGAAAACTACGCACTCTCGTCGGCGGTTACGCCTCCACCGACTCAAAATACCGTCAATGCAAAACCATCGAAGGGAAAGGGGAAGTCGAATAAAAAGAGTGGCAGAAGTGCCGCATCCGCCAAGCCTCAGCAACAAAGCAGCGAAAAACATGAGAAAGCCGGTGATCCTGTATCACTTGTGACGGGTGAAGAAATTCTCGAACTCTATGATATCGAGCTACAACAAGGTACTACTTGGCAGCGTACTTACCGCTCTTCGCAGTCGGATGTAAATCATGGAATGGGCTTTGGTTGGCGACATGCATTTCAGTTTGAATTACGCGAAAAGACGAACGAGAAAGACAATGTTATCGCTTGGGAGTTTGTTGACGATAAGGCCGATATCACAGAATTTGAGCCAGTAGATATTGGAGCAACAAGTTACCAGATATACGCTGGTGCGAGCTGTTATTTCCTAAATTCAGCAACTCGGATCGTGACGCTCGCTAATGGGCATCAATATCGATTTGAACAGAAAGATGATCGTTGGCTTGTTAAACAAGTCAGAAATGGCACGTTTTCAACGTTTCAACTGCAGTATTCTCGAAACCATCGATTGATCGAGATTTCATACAACAAGCGTCCGGTTCTTGAATGTCAATATGATAAGCAAGGACGCCTTGTAGAACTGCTTAATGCAAAGTCCCAAAAAGTTCTGACAACTTATACCTATGATGAGCACGATGATTTGGTCAGTGCAACTAATCATTTGGGCTTGAAGGAACAGTATCAATACCGCGGCCATTTAATTGTTAAGCGTGTACGACCAACTGGCTTTACTCATTATTTTGAATGGGATGGCGAAGGTGCTAACGCGAAATGCATCAGGAACGTTGGGGACGCAGGAATTTATGACTATCGCTTCCATTATCAGGGAAATCATTCTTCTTATTCTGACTCGTTAGATCATCAATGGTCTTTCTTGCATGACGAGCAGGGTAACTTACTCGAGAAAATAAGCCCCACAGGTAGAACTTGGCGATGGCAATATGATGAATTAGGACGAAAAGCACAAGCTATCTATCCTGATCAGTCAACGGTCAATTATCAATATAATCAGCATGGTCAATTAGTTTCTAAGTTTCATTCCTCTGGCAAAGAAATTCAATATGGCTATGACGGCTTAGGTAAGTTAGTTAAAACGGTTTCACCTGACGGGGATATTGAGAAGGCTTACTACAATAGCCTCGGTCAAAGAGTTTGGGATACCGATCAGTTCGGCTGTGTCACGGAATATGATTACGATAAACACGGTCAAGTCGTCAAAAAAGAGTCTGAAGATGGTAAGAAAAGTCAGTGGTGGTGGGATGAACAACAAAGACTTATCGCGAATGAAATAGACGGTACATTACTTCGTTATAGCTACAATGAAGAAGATTTAGTGAATGGCGTTGCTTATCCCGATGGGTGTATTGCTCAACTCGCTTATGATCAATTTGGCAGGCGTACATCAGTTCGTTATTTTAACGACGAAGACAAAGTCGGTTATAGCGAAGAATATTCTTACGATGAGCACAGCCGTGTTGCTCAGATTCGAACGCCAGCAGGCATTACCTCGTATCAATGGGGAGCACTCGCGCAACAAGAAGCAGTCATCTTTCCCGATGGCAGCCATATTTCTTACGAATACGATCAACAACGTAACCTGACTAAATTAGTTCGGAGTGACGGCTTAGAGTTCGAATTCCTGTATGACGATGAAGGCCAGCTGTCAGGAACTGTCGGGTTTGATAATCTACAAAGCCAATTTGATTATGATCATATGGGACGGATCCATCGTAAGCAAGTCGCCGATAGGACCGTGCTGTACCGCTATGACGCTGCGGGTTATCTCAAGCACGTCAAAGCAGGAAATGCTAGCAGTATTGTAGAGCACCACTTTAATTATACGCTTGGTGGGCGACTTACGTTCGCCTCCAATCGCCATCAAACATTGCAATACCAATACTCTTCATTCGGGCATTTAACAAAGCGCATTCAAGGTCAGTTTGAGATAGCGCAGGAGTTTAACAGAGTTGGCCAACGCGTATCTCAGGTACTGCCAGATAATACGGAGCTGAACTTCTCTTATGATCGATATGGGCGTTTTTCAGCGATTCGGTTTGGAAACCTAGATTTACCTCAAATCAAATTTCATTACGATGAAATGGGACGAGTTTCCCAAATTGAAACGGCATATTTTAATGAGCGCATCATTTATGATGGTGTTGGTCGTTTGGTCGAACAACATTGGCCTGATAGAGAGAAAAAGTACGTTTACAATGCGCAAAACCGTATTTCATCAATCATTGATAATACGGCAGGAGCAACACACTATCAGTACGATGCCTTAGGGCAACTGAAACGAGTCAATGCTTCCGGAGAAGTGACTAAGTTTGAATACGATAGTTTTGGCAATCCTACTTTGCCATCTTCAGAGGTATTCGCTGATCGTATTGAAGTGCACGATAATGTCCGGTTCAAATATGACGCGCAAGGAAATCAGACAAAACGTGAGGGGCAAGGACACGTTCAGACTCGCGTATTTGATGCGTTAAATCAGCTCATTGAAGTTCACACCGACGATGGCATCAGTCAATATGAATATGATGCATTAGGGCGCAGGACGAAGAAAATTACACAACAAGGCGTTACGGAGTTCTTGTGGGAAGGGGAACGTTTAATTGGTGAACGCTCTTCATGTGCTTTCCGCTGGTACCTATATCAACCAGAAACCTACACGCCAGTGGCACTGCTAGAAAATGACGTTATTTATTGGTACCAGTGCGATCAAGTTGGTAAACCAGAGCGACTGATCGATTGCGAGGGGAATGTTGTATGGAGTGCAAGTTACGATGCTCACGGTTTTGCTCATGTACATATTGAAAATGTAGCAAATCCATTGCGTTTTCAAGGGCAGTACTTCGATCGAGAAACCAACTTACATTACAACCTCGCTCGGTATTACGACCCTAAGCTAGGACGTTTTATCCAACAAGATCCGATATCTATTGCTGGTGGCATTAATCATTACCAATATGCAGTCAATCCTATCCAGTGGATTGACCCAACAGGCTTCTTGTGTGAAGAAGGGCTAAAACGCTTGCAACAAATGCTGGCTGAGTATCAGGCGCAAAACAACGTTCCCCAAGAGGTTTGCGATCAGATTTTAGAGGCAGCAAAAGAATCATCCGTCGGAGAAGATGGCGTTCGCTCGCAAGTCAAAATCCGAAAACCCAAAGGTAAAAATCATATTCGATATGAATACGATTTAGACCATATTGATTGCGAAAGAAACGAGATTACTTTTTATCGCCACATTAATCATTCTGACGGAAGCAAACATGAAGTGCAGTACGTAGTCGGGATAGAAGAGTTTGTTAATGCTCACGTGTTTGATTCAGAGAAGGTCGGTGGCGATAAGACCTGCACCATCTTCACCGAGGACCTAGTGCTGAATAAAGCGGATTACAAGGATAACTCAGAATTCGAATTCAATAATAAGGATGAGGATGAGAAATACAAACTTTCTGAAGAATGCAAACAAAAGGTTGATGAGTGTTTAGCAGAACGTCAAAAGGCAATGGATGCGCGTAGCGGCGAAGAAGGGCATAACGCCCAAATTGCTAAAATTAACCAGCAGTCAGCAAAAATTGGTGAGTTGGTCGCGGATGACTTTGTTCGGAATATACGCCCTAATGCTAAGTTGATCCACCCCAAAGACCTTGCAACTTCGGGATCGAAACCAGGTGATTTCGATATGGTGTACCTCTCAGATGATCCTGAAGAAATCATCATCGTCGAGGCTAAGGGTGGCAGCAGCCCGCTCGGCAGTCGTAAAATTGGAAATATGGCATATCAGCAAGGGACAACTGAATATACAGCAGCAATTATTGGTGAGATGTCTAAGCAAGAACAAGGTACAACGGAAAAGATTGCTGCAAATCACATCAAATCCGCTATCAAAGATGATATTCCGATTCGTTATATTCATACACAAGCAGAAATATCTTCAGATGGTAAAGTCTCGAAAATTAAAGCGAAAGAATTTGATATAGACATGGGAGAATTTGGAAATGTTTGATGCCAAGGAATTAAAAAAGATTGAGCGATTGGCTCATATTAGTCTAACTCAAGCGGCAATAGATGCTTACAGAGAAGAAGTAAAAGAGAACTTAGATAAACGAAAAAGGCGCATTGCGATAAAAAGAGAAAACTTGGTTTATTTGAGTGATGATGTGTCTGAGCAAATTCGCCTGTATACATGGCTACCTCCATTAAATGATGATGAGAGAACCGGCACACTATGTCTATATGAAGCATCATTAATGCGTGCATTTTATCATCAGCTCGCCATGAGACCTGACGAGCCTCAAAGTATTCAATTACCTGGATACCCGGAAGTAACCTGGAAAGGTGAAGGTATTTTAAAAACGGGGTGTTTACACCCTAACCGATGGCTTGATGCTTATTTCACTTCGGTGATCGTGCGTGACAGGCCAAGTATGGACGTATTGGCGAGCTTTCCGATTTCTCTGATGAAACAAAGTTCTACGAAGGCTGGTGAGCTTTCTTACATGCTGGTGGATGTGATTCAGTCATTCCACAACCGCACATCGGATTACCCCGATAAGCTAGTCGCAGCAATGGACGCTGCAGTTGCTCAGGGTGATGACTGGGCATTAGAAATCGCCATGGGCATTTTAGAAACCTTTGCCGCCCTGACAACCGATATTGATTATGACTTTGAAGAGGTACTCATTAAGAACCTGCAGTTCCAGGAGCAATATCAAATGCGCTTGGATGCTCCTAAAAAATTGATTTCAATCGAAACCTTCATCTCTTTCCCTCTGCTTGGCATGGCTTGTATGTGGTACGACAAAGGCAACCGTTTATCTATTGAAACCGGTTGGCTTCCTCCTTATCTCGTCGAGGGGCGTTGGCTAGAAGAAGTAAAAGCAGGGAAGATCACTCGATAAATTATCATTTAGTTAGAAATTCAGTATATAAGCCACCTTTCACGAGGTGGCTTATATGTTTACCGATATTCAATCAACCCCATCTAGTGGATTGACCCAACAGGTTTCCTCTGTGAAGAAGGGTTAAAATGCTTACAGCAAATGCTGGCAGAGTATCAGGCGCAAATAACGTTCCCCAAAAGGTAAAAATCATATCCGATATGAATACGATTTAGACCATATCGATTGCGAGAGAAACGAGATTACTTTTTATCGTCATATTAATCATTCAGATGGCACCAGACACGAAGTGCAGTATGTTGTTGGGATTGAGGAGTTTGTCAATGCGCATGTTTTTGAATCTGAGAAAGTTGGTGGGGAGAAAGGTTGCACGATCTTCACTGAAGATCTTGTGCTGAATAAAGCAGTGTATAAAGAAAACTCAGAACTCAATATGAGTGATTATGAGCTAACAGAAAAAAACAAAGCAAAAATTGATGAATGCTTGAAAGAGCGTCAAGAGGCAATGGACGCTCGGATTGGCCAAGATGGATATAACGCGCAAATAAGTAAAATCAATAGACAATCGGCAAAAATTGTGAAACGGTCGAGGATGACTTTGTTCGGAGTAAACGTCCTAATGCTAAGCTGCTTCATCCCAAATATATTGGAACCTCAATTTCGAAGCCGGGCGACTTTGATATGGTTTACGAGGTGGAAGAGCCACCACTAGGTGAAATTATCATTGTTGAGGCCAAAGGGGGAGCAGTCCTTTGGGTAGTAGAAAAATAGGAAACGAAGCATGTCAGCAAGGAACGTCTAAATATGCAGCGGCAATAGTTGGTAAGATGTCTAGGAATGGGCGAAATACAACAGAGTGGGAAACAGCTAAATCAATAAGAAACGCTTCGAGGAGTGGACGCCCAATTAGATAGATACATACTAAAACCCCAATCTCTGAACCAGGGAAAGTTTCAAAGATTAAAGTAAAAGAATTTAATGTAGATTTAGGGAAGTTTTAAAATGTCTGACAAAATTAAAATAAAAAGAAATGCTGATCCAAAGCTGACCTCGGAGTTAATCAAAGGCTATAGTTCTGATATTGATGAAGACCTTGACACGCGCAAAGAGGTAATCAGTATTCGTAGAGAAAACTTAGTTGCTTTAAGTGATGAATCGTTTTATCTAGTGAGATGGTACTCGTGGTTCCCACACTCCATAGAAAATGAACAAATCGGAACACTTTGCCTGTATGAAGCGTCATTAATGCGCGCGTTTTATCATCAGTTAGCGATGAGGCCTGACGAACCTCAAAGTATTCAATTACCTAGATACCCAGAAGTGACCTGGAAAGGCGAAGGTATTTTAAAAACAGGCTTCATTTGTCCTTCAATGTGGCTAGATGCCTATTTTACTTCTGTCATCGTCCGTGACAAAGCTAGCATGGATGTGTTGGCGAACTTTCCGATTTTTTTGATGAGACAGAGCTCTACCAAAGCGGGTGAGCTGTCTTATATGTTAGTAGACGTCATACAGTCGTTCCATCAACGTACAGCAGACTACCCTGATAAACTGGTGGCCGCGATGGACGCGGCAGTTGCTCAGGGTGATGATTGGGCGTTAGAAATCGCCATGGGTATTTTGGAAACTTTTGCTGCCCTGACAACTGACATCGGTTATGACTTTGAAGAGGTACTCATTAAGAACCTACAGTTCCAAGAGCAATACCAAATGAGGCTCGATAAGCCAGAGGACTTGATTTCTATAGAAACTTTCATATCTTTCCCTCTTCTTGGCATGGCTTGTATGTGGTACGACAAAGGTCATCGTTTATCAGTTGAAACTGGTTGGCTTCCTCCCTATCTCGTTGAAGGGTGTTGGTTAGAGGATGTAAAAGCAGGGAAGATCATTCGATAAACTCCTTTAGCAAATCAATATATAAGCCATCTCTCATGGGGTGGCTTTTACGTTTGAGGTGGGGAGCTTGTTGTTTGTTGAACGCTCCATCATTGGTGGCATTACCAATATGCAGTCCACCATATCCAGTGGATTGACCCAACAGGTTTGGGGCAGCCAATGCTGGCATAGTATAAAAAAGTCTGAACTCAATACGAGTGATTATGAACTAACAGCAAGAAACAAAGCAAAAATTGATGAATGCTTGAAAGAGCGTCAAGAGGCAATGGACGCTCGGATTGGCCAAGATGGATATAACGCGCAAATAAGTAAAATCAATAAACAATCGGCAAAAATTGTGAATTGGCGGCGGATGATTTTGTTCGGAGTTAATGTCCTAATGTTAAGCTGCTTCATCCCAAAGATATTGGAACCTCAATTTCGAAGCCGGGCGACTTTGATATGGTTTACGAGGTGGAAG